>CAJWIC010000008.1 GCA_913040905.1 uncultured Synechococcus sp.
CTTGGCAGCAGCTCGCCCCATGACGCCCCGATCGAAAGCACAAAAGCTTAAGAACTCCCGACGTTCTCAGGCCGAACGTTGGTCCAGCAGGCTCGCTGCATAGGCATCAGCCTGCTCGCCACCGGCCAGCTCCGCCAGCTCCTGACGCCGGGCTGCAGTGTCCCGCAGGTGGGACACCCGCGTATGGGTCACGCCGTCCTCCACGTGCTTGCTGACTCGGAAATGGTGATCGGCCACCGCTGCCACAAGCGGCTGATGGGTGACGCAGAACACCTGCCGGTGCTGACCAAGGCTGCGCAGAAGATCAGCCATTGCTCCACTGACGCGACCACTCACACCTGTGTCGATCTCATCGAACAGCAGGGTGCTGGAACCATCCACTGCAGCCAGGGTGGTTTTCAACGCCAGGAGGAAACGCGACATCTCGCCACCGGAAGCCACCTCCGTCAACGGAGCCAGGGGCTGACCTGGATTGGCGGAAAACAGAAAACAAACCGCATCCGCTCCATGGTCGGCAGGATCAGCCGCACGCAGCTCCACTTCAAAGCGCACATTGGCGAGACCCATCGGTGGCAACTGCTTCAGCAAAGAGGCCTGAAGCGCCGTTGCAGCCTCAGAACGGGCCTGACGCAGGGCGGCATTGGCCTGATCCCGCCGCTGACGCTGCGCCTGTTCACGGATGCGCAATTGCTGCAGATCCGCTTCATATCCCCCCTCCCCCAGCCGCTGCTGTAAGTCATCCCGACGCTCGATCAGGCCAGCCAGATCCAGGCCATGGCGACGCTGCAGACGCTTCAGCTCCGCCAATCGCTCCTGAATCCGATCCAGATGCTCCGGATCACTTTCCAGAGCTTGGCCGTAGTGATCCAGCGACCGTAGAAGCAGTTCGACATTGGCCTCCAGATCGAGAGCCTGATTTCTCAACTCCTCCAGTGAGCGATCCAGCTGAGCCATCGATTGCAGCTCCTGAATGGCGGCAGCGAGATGATCCTGCAGCGATGGGGCCTGATCCGCACCATCGCGAAGACGACGGAACAACTGCGCCAGTCCCTCCTGCAGACGCACGCCATGAACCAGTCGATCCTGCTCCTGTTCCAGCCGTTGCTCCTCCCTGGGATCCTCCAGACCGGCAGCCTCAAGCTGCTCAAGCAAGGCCTCCCGATCAGCCCTCTCATCCTGGAAACGCTGCTGTTCCCGCTCAACCGCCTCAAGGGCCGCTGATGATTCACACCACCCTTGCCAGGCCGCGGCCACGTCAAGCTTCAAGGCCGCCAGGGACGAGCCGCCGAGACGATCCAGCCACTGACGCTGTTGACCGGGCTTGGCAAGCAACTGGGTCTGACCCTGCACCGTGAGATCAATCAACAGCGGCCGCAGGGACAAAAGCTGCTGACGGTTGACCAGCGTGCCGTTCAAGCGAGAACGGCTGGACCAACGACCACCGCCCTGATGTTTCCACTCCCGGCTGACGAGCAATTCGTCCTCGGGCTCGAACTCCGCCCTGGACAACCAATGCCTCAGTTGGGGAGTGAGCTGAAAACCGGCTTCAATCCGCGCCCGCTCCGATCCATCGCGAAGCAGACGCTGGCCGGCGACTCCCTGGGCCCCTCCAAGCACTGCATCGAGGGCATCCAGAAGGATCGACTTACCAGCCCCTGTCTCCCCGGTGAGCACAGTGAAACCGGAACCGAACTCCAGCTCGAGCCGGTCGATCAGGGCGATGTTCTGCAGCTGCAGACCGGTGAGCACGCCATCCCCGGTGGTGATGCCGACCGTAGCGACGGCTCGCATCGTTTAGAAGGGGTGCACTAACCCCCTGAAACGATGACAGCGGAGCTCGGGGATTTCATCGAAGCAGCCGGACTGCTCGAGTACGACCCCGCTGCCATCACCAGGATCTATGCCGGCCATCCCCAGCGTCTGATTCGCCGTCTCTGGCAGACCCTTGTTCCGATTGGACTGCTGCTGTTGGGGGTTGCCTTCGACTGGATCTTCCAGTTGCTGAAGGATGAACAGCGGGCACGAAGCCGTGCTCGCGAATGCGCTGAACTGCTGGTGGACCTGGGGCCTGCCTTCATCAAAGCCGGCCAGGCCCTGTCGACCCGTCCCGACATCGTGCCTCCTCTGCTGTTGGAGGAGCTCTCACAACTGCAGGATCAATTACCGGGGTTCGACAGTGACCTGGCCATGGCCTGCATCGAGGAGGACCTCGGTGCTCCGGTTGATGAGATCTACGAACAACTCGATCGAGAACCCATCTCCGCAGCCTCCCTCGGGCAGGTGCATCGCGGCACGCTGACCAATGGCCAGAAGGTTGCGGTCAAAGTTCAGCGCCCAGGCCTGCGTGAACAGATCACCCTGGACCTTTACATCGTTCGCAATATCGCCGCCTGGTTGAACAGCAACATCGGCCTGATCCGCAGTGATCTGGTGGCCCTGATCGATGAACTGGGCCGTCGGGTGTTCGAGGAGATGGACTACCTCAATGAGGCGGCCAACGCAGAAAAATTCGCAGAGCTCCACAGCCACAATCCCCGCATTGCCGTACCCGCAATCTTTCATCAGGCCACCAGTCGCCGCGTGCTGACGATGGAGTGGATCGATGGCGTGAAACTCACCAATCTCGATGCAGTTCGCGAGCTTGGGATCAACCCCGACGACATGGTCGATGTCGGTGTCAACTGCAGCTTGCAGCAGTTGCTGGAACACGGCTTCTTTCATGCCGACCCTCACCCGGGCAACCTTCTGGCCCTCGCGGATGGCCGGCTCTGCTACCTGGATTTCGGAATGATGAGTGAAGTCAGCCGTGAATCCCGGACTGGATTGATCCAGGCGGTGGTGCATCTGGTGAACCGCAACTTCGGAAAACTCTCAAAGGACTTCGTCACCCTTGGTTTCCTGGCGGAGGACGTCAATCTCGAACCGATCGTCCCGGCCTTCGAGTCGGTCTTCAGCCAAGCCCTGGAAGCAGGGGTCAACCGCATGGACTTCAAGGCTGTGACGGATGACATGTCCGGTGTGATGTACAAATTTCCATTTCGAGTTCCTCCGTATTACGCGCTGATCATCCGCTCCTTGGTGACGCTCGAGGGAATCGCCTTGAGTGTGGACCCACAGTTCAAGATCCTTGGTGCGGCCTACCCATACTTCGCTCGTCGATTGATGGAGGATCCCGACCCGCAGCTGCGTCAGAGCCTCAAGGAAATGCTGTTTGACGGCGATGCATTCCGCTGGACCCGTCTTGAAAATCTGGTCTCCAGTGCCGCCAGCCAGGCACAACTTGATCTTGAGGCCCTGCTGGATCAACTGTTGGATTTTCTGTTCTCCCCCAAAGCCGGTCTGCTGCGGGACCAATTGGTGGTTGCCATGGTGGATCGCCTCGACGCCATTGGCTGGTCAACCATGCAACGACTGGGACGTCGCCTGCCCAAGCGCCTTCAGCCGAGCGCCTTCCGCTCTCAGGGACTCCCCCCAGCCGATCCCCTGCTGCAGCTGGAACCGATTCGTGAACTGATCAACGTTCTCCAGTCTCTACCGGGCTTCACGCCTGATCTTCTGCTGAAACGAATGCCGAGGGTGCTGAATGAACCCAACACGCGTCGGATGGGTGTTCAGGTGGCTCAGGGTCTGGCTGAACGGGGAGTCGTCCGACTCGTGAGGGTCGCCGCTGGAGTCCCCACCTAAATTTTGAGCACTGTTCCAGGGTTGATGCGTACCTTCCGAACCCGTCGCTGCCGAGTGATCGCCTTGGCTGCAAGTTGTGGGATCGGGCTCACCGCCATAGCGAGCCCGGTGCTTGCAGCGAAGGACGTTGCCCTGGTCAGCGGGGCGTTCCGGCGATCCATTCCGGTCAAGGACATCGAGCATCTGGCCAAAACCGGTGAAGCAAGGGGTTTGCTGGAACAGCTGCTCGCTCTGTCCCAACAGGATCCGGACAACGTCGCCAAACTCCTCAACCAGAAACTGGATCTGCCCCTGGTCCTCACCAGTCGTTTAATCAATACACGGATTGGTGAGGCGATCATCCGCCGTGTTGGACAGATCATCTATCCGATCCATACGCCGCAGCCTGCAGTCAGCATCCCGGCCCTGCGGGCTGGTGTCGTCAATGGACTCCACAACAGTAATGACGGGCTGACTGCCGTGGATTTCCTCAAGGCATACCCCAACGAGGTGTTGGCCGTGAATCTGCCTGCGCTGTTCTCCGTGATCGAGAAAGCCCAGTCGATTTCAGGCCTGGTGCAGTTCTTCTCCGATTCGCCCCTGGACGGCCTCAAGGAAGCCAAGCCCTGAACCTCGTAGATTCCGCCTGACCCCAAGCAGCATCCGGTGTCCCTGTTCCAGAACCTCCGTCGGCGCTTCGCGGCCACGCCTGTGATGCAGGACTGGCCCGGTCTGATCGAGGCTTACAGAGCCTGGTTACCGGTGACCTCCACCACGCCGGTGATCACCCTCCGCGAAGGAGCGACGCCGCTGATTCCTGTGCCTGCCGTCCAGGAGCGTATCGGCAGGGGAGTGAAGGTGTACGTCAAATACGACGGACTCAATCCAACCGGCTCCTTCAAGGATCGGGGGATGACCATGGCCATCAGCAAAGCCAAGGAAGCCGGCTGTGAAGCTGTGATCTGCGCCAGTACCGGCAACACCAGTGCCGCTGCCGCGGCCTACGCCCGTCGTGGCGGCATGCGGGCCTTCGTGCTGATTCCAGACGGTTACGTCGCCCAGGGGAAACTGGCCCAGGCCCTCGTTTACGGCGCTGAGGTTCTGGCCATCCGCGGCAATTTCGACCGCGCTCTGGACATCGTTCGTGAAGCAGCGGAGAAGTATCCCGTGACGCTGGTCAACTCGGTGAACCCTTACCGGCTTCAGGGCCAGAAGACAGCTGCATTTGAAATCGTCGATGCCCTCGGTGATGCTCCGGACTGGCTCTGCATCCCGATGGGCAACGCCGGAAACATCACCGCCTACTGGATGGGCTTCCAGGAATACCAACAGGCCGGTCACAGCCGCACCCTGCCGCGCATGATGGGCTTCCAGGCCAGCGGTTCGGCCCCATTGGTCAACGACACCACCGTCAGCGATCCGGACACGATTGCAACGGCGATCCGTATCGGTAATCCAGTGAACCGGGCCAAAGCCATCGCCGCCCGTCAGGCAAGCAACGGCGCTTTCCTGGATGTGACCGATGCCGAAATCATTGAGGCCTACAAGCTTCTGGGTGGCCAGGAAGGCATCTTCTGTGAACCCGCCAGCGCAGCCTCCGTTGCGGGTCTGTTGAAGCGCAAGGATGAAGTCCCGGCTGGGGCGACCGTGGTCTGCGTGCTCACGGGCAATGGCCTGAAGGATCCGGATTGCGCGATCAACAACAACGATGCCGCCTTCCACACGGATCTGAACCCCGATCTCGCCACAGTGGCTGGCGTCATGGGGTTCTGAATCAGGATCTCCACCCCCTCGATGGACCCCTTCCAGGGGTCTTTTTTTGTGCCTGAACCGCGGGACAACACACAAACTGACTGGGGAACACTGCCGAAAGACTGCTCAACAACCTGGGGAAACAACGACCAAACCAGAGACCGGAAACCCCATCCACGTCTCCACAGGCAGTGAAGAAGTGGAGAACGCGCTGTTTCTCCACAGCCGTCCATCCGTCTTCCCCAGTCAAGAGCTGCTCTCAGCCCTGGCCACAACTGAAATCAAGACCTGTGTTCCCCATTTCCCCAGGCCCTACGACGACGGTTTTGGTTTTATTTCTTTGAAAGAACTAGAACCAAACAGCCGAACAACGGGGGTTAGAAACCAGCCATTGCACTTCCTTCTCGGCTGTGAAACGGTGGGTCACCGATACCCAGCGATCAGGTCTGCAGCACGATGAAGGTGGTGTGCTCCCAGTCCGAACTCAACGCCGCTCTGCAGCTCGTGAGCCGCGCTGTGGCGACTCGCCCCACCCACCCGGTTCTGGCCAATGTGCTGCTCACGGCCGATGCCGGCACCGGCCGCCTCAGCCTGACGGGATTTGATCTCAATCTCGGCATCCAGACGTCCCTCGCAGCCAGCGTCGAAACCAGTGGGGCCATCACGCTCCCTGCCCGGCTGCTGGGTGAGATCGTCTCGCGTCTGGCCAGTGATTCACCGCTCACCCTGTCCACTGAGGAGTCGGGCGAGCAGGTTCAACTCACCAGCCTGAGCGGCAGCTACCAGATGCGGGGCATGCCAGCCGACGACTACCCGGATCTGCCGATGGTCGAAAGCGGCATGACTCTCCAGTTGCAGGCGTCCGGGTTGGTCCAGGCGCTCAAAGGGACCCTGTTTGCCAGCAGCGGTGATGAAGCCAAGCAGCTGTTGACAGGCGTTCATCTCAGCTTCACCGATAAAAATCTGGAGGCCGCCGCCACCGATGGTCATCGATTGGCGGTGCTGCAGGTGGAGGATGCTCTCCAGGCCGCGGCTGATGCGTCCCAGGGGGATGAATCCGTTTTTGCAGTGACCCTGCCGGCACGGTCACTGCGCGAGGTGGAACGCCTGATGGCTGGTTGGCGCTCAGAGGATCCGATCAGCCTCTTTTGTGACCGCGGCCAGGTGGTGTTCCTGGCGGCTGATCAGATGGTCACCAGCCGGACGCTGGAGGGGACCTATCCCAACTACCGCCAGCTGATTCCTGATGGGTTCAGCCGAACGTTGACCATGGATCGTCGTGCCCTGGTGGGAGCGCTCGAACGCATTGCTGTGCTGGCGGATCAGCACAACAACGTCGTCAAATTCAGCAGTCAGCCTGAATCCGGTGTGGTGCTGATCAGTGCTGACGCACAGGATGTGGGCAGTGGATCCGAGTCCTTGGCTGCTGAGCTCAGCGGCGATGCGATTCAGATCGCGTTCAATGTCCGCTACATGCTGGATGGTCTGAAAGCCATGGCCGGAGATCGGGTGGTTCTTCACTGCAATGCCCCCACCACTCCGGCGGTGCTGCGGCCTGCGGGGGAGCGTGATGGATTCACCTACCTCGTGATGCCGGTTCAGATCCGCTCCTGAATTGGCGCTTCCCGAACAGCTTCTGCTGAGTGATCTGTTGCAGCACACCGTGCGCTGCGACCTTGGCCTCGACCATGGCCCTGGCGTGATGGGTTGGATTCATCCACCGGTGCATCGTCTGTTGGGTTGGGTGAGTCGTCCCTCGGCTCTGCGGATGACCCGGGAGGTGTGGCGTCTGGATCAATGCTGTGGTTTCACCGATCAGCAGGTCTATGTGCGGGGCGAGCCGGCAGTCACCGATCCGGTCACCTTGGAGCGGTTGCCGACCCTGTTGGAGTCAGATCTCTGTGCCCGTGATGGGGAACGCCTGGGGGCGGTGGTGGATCTGGTGTTCGAGCCCTCGACCGGAGCGATTACCCATTATCTGGTGGCCCGCAGCGACCCACGCCTTCCGGGCAGCTCCCGCTGGAGGCTGACGCCGGATCGCATCGTGGACCATCAACCCGGCCGGGTGATGACCGCCTTGACCGAGCTCGATGATCTGCCGCTGACCCGCGCCAGCGTTCGTCAGGATCTGCTCCGCCGCACCCAGCGGTGGCGCGAGCAGTTGCGTGACATGGGCGATCGGGCTGGTGATCGATTGGAGGGTTGGCTGGATGAACCCCCCTGGGAGGAATCGGAGCGCTCGGAACCGCCACAACCGCGCTCCCAGGACGGTTCTGAGATCTGGGATGACGAAGGCTGGCGGGATGGTCGACGACAGCGGGACGAGGATCCCTGGGTCTGATCCGGCCGTCGGCAACACTGGGAACAGCTGCTGGTCAGTCCCGCGTGTCCTCCCCTGCCTACGACGTCAGTGCGGCTCTGAAACAGGAAGGTCTCAAACCGTCGGATTGGCAGGAGATCTGTCGACGGCTGGGACGGGAGCCCAACCGTGCCGAGTTGGGAATGTTTGGGGTGATGTGGTCCGAACACTGTTGCTACCGCAACTCAAGGCCGTTGTTGCGTGGCTTTCCAACGGACGGACCGCGGATCCTGGTGGGTCCAGGTGAAAACGCTGGCGTGGTCGATCTGGGGGATGGCCATCGGCTGGCCTTCAAGATTGAAAGTCATAACCACCCATCCGCGGTGGAGCCCTTCCAAGGTGCCGCCACCGGGGTTGGCGGGATCTTGCGGGACATCTTCACCATGGGAGCCCGACCGATCGCGTTGCTCAACGCGTTGCGTTTCGGACCGCTGGATGATTCCGTCAATGTCGGTTTGATCGAGGGCGTTGTCGCCGGCATCGCCCATTACGGCAATTGCGTCGGGGTTCCCACCGTGGGCGGTGAAGTGGCCTTTGATCCCTCCTATGGGGGCAATCCCCTGGTGAATGCCATGGCACTGGGTCTGATGGAGACCGAGGAGATCGTCAAGTCCGGCGCCCAGGGGGTGGGCAATCCTGTGGTCTACGTCGGCAGCACCACGGGTCGGGATGGCATGGGCGGTGCCAGCTTCGCCAGTGCTGAACTCAGTGCTGACTCCCTGGATGACCGTCCTGCGGTTCAGGTGGGTGATCCCTTCCTGGAGAAGGGGTTGATCGAGGCCTGTCTGGAGGCATTCGCCAGTGGTGATGTGGTTGCAGCTCAGGACATGGGGGCTGCCGGACTCACCTGCAGCTGTTCGGAGATGGCGGCGAAGGGCGGCCTGGGGGTTGAGCTTGATCTCGATCGGGTTCCGGCTCGCGAAGACGGCATGACGGCATACGAGTTCCTGCTTTCGGAATCCCAGGAGCGGATGTTGTTTGTGGTGAAGGCTGGTCGCGAAGACGCACTGATGCAGCGCTTCCGACGCTGGGGTCTGCAGGCCGCCGTGGTGGGTCAGGTGTTGCAGGAACCCGTGGTGCGCGTGCTGCATCACGGTGACGTGGCTGCCGAGGTGCCGGCCACTGCCCTGGCGGATGACACGCCGATCGAGCAGCACGAGCTGTTGCAGGAGCCCCCTGCGGATCTTCTGGAGCTCTGGCAATGGCAGGAGAGTCAGCTGCCTTCCCTGGAGGACCCGGCGGCTGTTCTGCTGAAGCTTCTGGATGATCCGACCATCGCCAGCAAGCGCTGGGTGCATCGTCAGTACGACCAACAGGTTCTCGCCAACACCGTTGTGTCTTCCGGTGCAGCGGATGCAGCGGTGGTGCGTTTGCGGCCTCAGCAGGGAGAGGGATCCATGGCAACCGTGCAGAGGGGGGTGGCCGCCACGGTGGATTGCCCGAACCGGTGGGTGGCATTGGATCCGGAGCGTGGTGCGCAGGCCGCTGTTGCCGAAGCTGCCCGCAACCTCAGTTGCGTGGGTGCTGAACCGCTGGCGATCACCGACAACCTCAACTTTCCTTCACCGGAAACCCCGAAGGGCTACTGGCAGCTCGCCATGGCTTGCCGGGGGATTGCGGACGCCTGCCGTGCTTTCGACACACCGGTCACCGGTGGCAATGTCTCTCTCTACAACGAGACCCGACGCGACGACGGCACACTGCAACCGATTCATCCAACCCCGGTGATCGGCATGGTCGGGTTGGTGGAGAACATTGAGCGGGTGATCGGTCTGGGTTGGCGCCAACCCGGTGATGCGGTGCTGCTGTTGGGGGTGGCACCGGATGAACAGAGCGATGATCGCCTGGGCCTTGCTGGCAGCAGTTATCAGATGCAGGTCAGCGGCGTGTTGGCAGGTCGCCCACCGAGGGTGGACTTCGCGTTGGAACGTGGGGTTCAGGACGTGTTGCGGCGGGCCATTGCAGCTGGACTGCTGGCCTCCGCACACGACAGCAGTGATGGTGGTCTTGCTATCGCTCTGGCGGAAAGCAGCATTGCTTCAGGGTTTGGCGTGGCATTGCGCCTTGATGTGTCCTCCGAAGGCCTGACACGGGCCCTGTTCGCTGAAGGTGGTGCTCGGGTGGCGATCTCCGTGAAGGCTGAATGCCGGCAGCAGTGGGATCAGCTTGCGGCTGAATCCACGGTTCCCATCACCGACCTCGGTGTCGTGACGGATGGCGAAGCATTCCGGATCCAATGCGGCAACAAGGATCTCCAGCTGTCCGTGACTGAACTGAAGCGGGCCCACCAGGAGGGATTGCCGCGTCGGATCGGGGGTGAGGCAGAATCCTGAAGTAAGTCTGAAGTCGAGGCGCTCGGTGCAGGTGCTGGAGGCGGAGCGTCCCGATCGGATGGAAGAGGCCTGCGGTGTCTTCGCCGTTCTGGCCGGGGAACAACCGGTGGCGAACCTGGCCTATTTCGGTCTTTACGCGCTGCAGCACCGGGGCCAGGAGTCGGCTGGGATCGCGGTGTTCAACGAGGGCAAGGTGCGCCTCCACAAGGACATGGGACTGGTCAGCCAGGTGTTTGACCAGGACGTGCTGGCCAGGATGCCTGGAGATCTGGCCATCGGCCATAACCGCTACTCCACCACGGGCAGCAGCCGGGTGTGCAATGCCCAGCCCGTCGTTTTGATGACCCGGCTGGGGGCCTTTGCCCTCGCCCACAACGGCAATCTGGTGAATGCCCGCGAATTGCGGGAGCAGTTGGATGACGGCCAGGCTGAATTCACGTCAACCACGGATTCAGAACTGATCGCCTTTGCTGTCCAGCAGGCAGTGGATCGTGGCCTCGATTGGACAGCCGCCATTGAAGCTGCCCTCAAGCTTTGTCGTGGTGCATTCAGCCTTGTGATCGGAACGCCGGATGGCTTGTTTGCCGTGCGAGATGGTCACGGTATTCGTCCCCTGGTGTTCGGCACCCTCGGGGATCCAGCTGCCGGTCACTGGGTGGTGAGCAGTGAGACCTGTGGTTTGGAGATCATCGGTGCCTGTTATGTGGACGATGTCAAGCCCGGTGAGTTGGTGCGCTTTGAGCTTGGTTCCCCTGATCCCCAGCGTCGGTGCTGGAGTGAAGAGCCGAACCGGCTGTGCGTGTTCGAGATGATCTATTTCGCCAGGCCTGACAGCCAGTTCTTCGGTGAGTCGCTCTACAGCTACCGCCAGCGCATCGGTCGCACCCTTGCCCGTGAATCCTGTGTGGATGCTGATCTGGTGATCGGTGTTCCTGATTCAGGGATCCCTGCCGCCATCGGTTTTTCCCAGGAAAGCGGCATCCCCTATGGCGATGGTCTGATCAAGAACCGTTACGTCGGTCGCACCTTCATTCAGCCGACCCAGGCGATGCGGGAAGCGGGCATTCGTGTGAAGCTCAACCCTCTGCCGGATGTTCTGGCGGGCAAGCGTTTGATCGTGATTGACGATTCGATTGTTCGTGGCACCACCAGTCGCAAATTGGTGATTGCTCTTCGTGATGCCGGTGCCACCGAGGTGCACATGCGGATCAGTTCTCCTCCGGTCACCCATCCATGCTTCTACGGGATCGACACCGACACCCAGGACCAATTGATTGCGGCACAGATGACCCTTGAGCAGATCAAGGATCACCTCAAGGTGGACTCGCTTGCCTATCTCAGCAAGGAGGGAATGCTTGAAGCTGCGAAGGCCGAATCAGGCAATTTCTGCAGTGCCTGTTTCGATGGTGAGTACCCGATCCCCATGGATCAAAAGCTTCTGTCCAGCAAATTGATGATGGAGCCAGCGGGGATAGCCGCGCGTTCCTGATCAGGAATTCTGCAGGGCAACCACGGAAACAATCTGTTCTCCGCTCTCCAGATTCAGTTGATCGATCCAGCTCTCGCCAGCTTCCGAAAGGTCCACAGCAGCCGCGTCCAGCCGTCCATGACGTTTTTGATCGGTCACGATCCCGGCCAGGGCCGCTCCGGAACACAGACCAACCACGCCATCCTCATCTGAACTGAGGGCCACCGCCATCATCCCCAGATCTCCGCGTTGGCAACGCCGTAGGGGAGTGACGTCGATTCGCGTCATCTGACCCTGACGGCTCACCAGCAGCAGGGTTGGATCCGTTTCAGCAACGTTGATGGCCAGGCTGCCCACCAGTTCTTCCCCTGGAAGCAGACGCATGGTCATCGGTCCCTGGGCCAGGCGCCCCATTTTGGGCAGGACGGAATCATTCACCGGCAGCCTCAGCAAACGCCCCATGCTGCTGACCAGCACCAGGTCGCTGTGTTCACGACAGATCACAGCTGAACAAAGGCGCACTCCTTCCTTCAGTTTCACCATGCTGGTGGCTCGGCCGGAAAGATCCAGAACCTCCGTCAGGGGAAGTCGTTTGAAACGTCCATCACTGCTGAGCAGGCCAAGACTCAGCTCCGAGCAGTCTCCGGTCGGGAGTTGTGTGATGGCGATCAGGGGATCGCCGTCCAGTCCACTGGGTAGAAATTTGTCCAGGGATCCAGGCTGTTGACCGGCGAATTCCCAACGGATCAACGCGAC
This sequence comes from uncultured Synechococcus sp., assembly GCA_913040905.1. The sequence goes on from CAJWIC010000008.1 coordinate 12,332, forward strand.
TCGACCACTGGCACTCACCCCGAGAAGCCGCGGTGATGGTTCGATCGGAAGAATGAGCTGTGCCGGTGAGGGATGGTCACCTACCGGACAGGCTTCCGACAGGTGCATGCGGCCCAGCACCTGGGGGCTCACCACCTTCACCTGTCCATCAGCCTGGATCAGCAGGCGGGCATCGGCGGGAAGTGCTGCCAGGGCCTGCTGACGCAGCAGTTCGGTGTTGGGTCGCTGACTGGCGGCCCGTTCAGCGATGAGGGCATCGCCGCCCTCCACCAGGCGTGTCCGACGCGGTGTGCTGAAGCGTTTTTTCAACGTCTTCAGTTCATCGACCATGGCATCAAGCAACTGATCGCGGTTGTCCAGCAACAGGCGCAGACGCTCCCGCTCCGCTCGTAACTCCTCCAGTTCCTGTCGCAAACTTTCCTGTTCGAGACCCGTCAAGCGGCGCAGTGGCATCGCCAGAACGGCGTCGGCCTGTCGATCACTGAGATCGAGGTGCACCATTAGGCTGGCTCGCGCAGAGGCGGCATCCCGGGCCTCCTGAATCATGCTGATCACCGCTTGAAGGTTGTTCAGCGCAGTGATCAGGCCGTCGACCACCTCGAGTCGATCCTCTGTTTTGCGCAGGGCATGGCTGGTGCGCCGGATCAGGGTCAGTTCCCTGTAATCAAGGAATGTCTGCAGCAACTGGCGCAAGGAGAGCTGGCGTGGTTGCCCATCCACAAGTGCCAGCAGGATGGCCCCGAAATTGCTTTGCAGTGCAGTGCGCCGCTGCAGGTCTGCCAGCACCTTGGTTGGATCGGCATCACGGCGCAGTTCCACCAGCACCCGCATTCCATCGCGGTCACTTTCATCGCGGATGTCGGCGATGCCGCCGATCTTGCCGTCGTTGACAGATTCAGCCAGTTTTTCAATCCAGCCCGCTTTGCTCAGCTGATACGGAAGTTCCGTGACCACAACGGCATTGCGTTTATGACGACCTTTCCCCGGTTGCACCTCTTCGATGTGGGCAACCCCTCGCATCGGGATGCTGCCGCGTCCGACCAGGTAGGTGTCGCGTAATCCACTGCTCAGCAGCACCTCCCCACCCGTGGGGAAATCAGGTCCTGGAATGAGTTTCAGCAGTTTGTCGTCGCTCAGTTCCGGCTGACGAATCAAGGCCACCAGGCCATCCACCACTTCACCGAGGTTGTGGGGAGGGATGCTGGTGGCCATGCCGACGGCAATGCCGGAACAACCGTTCAGCAAAAGGAAGGGCAGCTGTGCCGGCAGAACTGTGGGTTCCTGCTGAGACCCATCGAAATTCGGCGCAAAATCAACGGTGTCATCACCGATCTCCTCGAGCAGCGCCTGGTGGGCGATCGGAGCAAGCCGCGTTTCGGTGTATCGCATGGCTGCCGGCGGATCGTCGTCGACGGATCCGAAGTTTCCGTGGCCATCCAGCAGTGGATGCCGGCTCGCAAAGGTCTGAACCAGCCGCACCAAGGCGTCGTACACCGCCTGATCGCCGTGGGGGTGGTACTTACCGAGAACATCGCCGACGACGCGAGCGCACTTCCGATAAGGCCGGTCTGGGGTCAACCCCAGTTCCTGCATGGCATAGAGAATCCGACGTTGAACCGGTTTCAGGCCATCGCGGGCATCGGGCAGGGCCCGGCCCACGATCACACTCATGGCGTATTCGAGGTAAGAGCGCTGCATCTCCTGATGCAGCGCAATCGATTCAACGCGCTCCTCAGCCATGTCGTCCGCCGGACCAGTCGCGGAAGGCGCTCAGCCTACAGATGTTCACTGACGTTTTTTCCAGGTGGCGTTCGCCTGGGCCCGTTCAACACTGCTGGCCATCTCCGGCGAAGCCAGAAGCTCGGCTGCGGCCTGGCGGATTTTGAAGCCCCAGAGTTGTTCCGTTTGATGGGGGGTCAGAACGTAATTGGGCTCTTTGTTAAGGGCCTCACGAGCCATCTTCAAGGGAACCTCAGAATCATCCCCCTGTTGGTGGAGTGCTGCTGCGAGAGCGAGTAATGGTTCAGCGTTTTCTTCGATCCTGAGCACAGCTCGCCAGCGCCGGATCGCCTCATCGCTGTTTCCCATCTCGTACAACACGAGGGCCTGGTTGTTGAGTGCTTCCCAGAAGTCCGGTTTCAGAGTGGTGGCTTGTTCAAAGGAGTCCAGGGCGCTGGATAGATCGTCCATCATGATCCGGGCATTGCCGAGATCGAAGTAAGCAGCAGGGTTTTTGGGATCAAGCTCCAGTCCCCGCTGAATCAGAGGAACGGCCTCCTCCGGTCGCTCGTCCCTCAGAGCAAGAGCACCTTGAGCAAACCAGAGGCCCGCCTTGTCTGGATTGAGCTCCTTGGCACGGGCCAGGGACTGGCCGGCCTTTTCAAGGTCGTTACTGCGCAGTTGCGCTTCAGCCAGGATCGACCAGAGCCGTTCATCCTGCGGATCCAGACGCACAGCCAAGGCCGCCAATTTTGCCGATTGCTCCGGTTGACCCATCTGAAGCAACTGGGCTGCCGTCCGTCCGATCCCGAGGGCCGATCGCTTCAGTTCTTCTGAACTCGGGACGTAGACGTAGGGAGTGATTGCTTGAGCAGACGGCGCACCAGCCAAGGCTGCGATGCTGAGCAATGCAGCCAGGAAGCGTTCACGAATCCTGTTGATCGGCACGCGTTGAGCTCAGGGATGTTTCAAAGGGTAGAGGGAGGATCCGGCTGTGCCGCCGCAGCGTTGCGTCGCCACATCCAGGGTTTGATGCGGCGCAGCGCCGAACCCTGCAAGTTGGTGTTCCAGGTTGCGTCGTCCCAACTGTCCAGCTTTTCCCTGTCGAGATTGAGAAGCCAGGGGCGTGGTTGCAGCTCAGGGTCAGCGCTGCTCGGCAATTGCTTGTGGTTCCATGGGCAGACCTCCTGGCAGATGTCGCAGCCGGCGACCCAGGGGCCGAGGGCACTGGCGATTTGATCGGGAAGTTCGGCGTCTCGATTTTCGATTGTGTGATAAGCGATGCATCGGCGGGAATCAACAACGAAGGGTTCCGTGATGGCGTCTGTCGGACAGGCATCCATACAGGCCCTGCAGCGACCGCAGAGACTGCGGGCCGGCTCATCCGGTTCAAGATCCAGGTCGGTGAGCAGGTGGCCGATCACCAGCCACGATCCCTGGTGGCTGGTGATGAGGTTGCTGTGTTTTCCGATCCAGCCCAGACCGGCTTCCTCCGCCCAGGCCTTGTCCAGCAACGGAGTGGAATCAACGCACGCTCGCCATCTGCAGTCCGGTCGCTGGTCGGACAACCAACGGCCCACCCGGCGGAGTCGCTGATCCACCACCCGGTGGTAATCCCGTCCCCACCCATAACGAGCAACGCGAAGTGACCCTGGTGTTGCTTGCACGTCCACGTAATAGTTGAGTCCCACGGCAAGAAGGCTGCGGGCTCCATCCAGCAGGGTTGTCGGGTCCTTTCTGCGGGGTGCGGCCATCCAGCCCATGTCCGCTTGATGACCGGCTTCGAGCCAACGCTCCAATGCAGCCGTTCTGAGCTGGAGTCGCGTACTTCCGGGAAGCCGCGCGATTCCAACCGGTGAAAATCCCTCGGTTTGGGCCCGTTGCTTCAGGGCCTGACCCAGCGGCTGATCAGAGTTGATTGGCAGCTCCGACATCACACCTAGGATCGCCGGACAGGAGCATTGTCGCGTGGCTGCAACGGAAACGGGCGCAGGGAACAGCCGTCTGGCACCGCTGCTGCGCTGGCTCGGCCTCACCATGGTGGTGATTCTGTTGCTGCAGTTAGCCGCCGTTCTGGTGGGGATCGACTGGTCCGACGACACAACGCGTCCCCAGGTCACTGGCCCGCTGGTCGCTCTTGCTCCTCTGGGTTTTCTGGGGTTGCTGGTGGCCTTGATGGGTTCACGGTTCGAGATTCCCCAGCGTCGCCAAACTCCCCTGCGGTGGCTGATCTGTTGCCTGTCAACTCTGTTGGCCCTGGGAATGTTGGTGGCGATTCCGTTCTCCCTCGATCGAGGAGCCGGCGATCCAGTCGAGGCCGAGAACCTCGAGCAGGGCCGTCAGGCCCTCCAGGAAGCCAGGCAATTCCGGGACGACGCCCAACGGGTCAAGGCGGTTGGTGAACAGTTGGCACAGGCTGGTCAGCTGGCAGCGGATGCCAGCGACGACGACAAGATCAAGGCTGCCGAAACCCTGATTGATGAGCAGATCGCTCAGATGGATCAGCAGCTGAAACGGGTGGAGGGTCAACAGAAGCGCCAGAGTCAGCAACGATTGATCGGCGGCACAGCAAGTGCCGCTGTTCTGGCCGTGGCCTTTGTCCTGCTCGCGCTCACGGCGGTGCTCTGATCGCTGGTTAGGTTGGTCTGACTTAATCGACCCCAGGCGCAGAGGCTCCTTGGTCCAGACCAACCCCAGGCCTGATCTGCCGTTGACCTCCAGGCTCCGGCAGGACCTCAAAAATGATCTGATCGCTGGTTTGCTGGTGGTGATTCCTCTGGCGACCACCATCTGGCTCTCCACTGTGGTGAGTCGCTTTGTGCTGGCGTTTCTCACGTCTGTTCCCAAGCAGCTCAACCCGTTCATCACCCTGAACCCGTTGCTTCAGGATTTGATCAACCTGGCGTTGGGCCTCACTGTTCCCCTAATGGGGA
>CAJWIC010000009.1 GCA_913040905.1 uncultured Synechococcus sp.
CCGACTGCAACGGGCGGCATCCACCACAGCCTCCCTGCTGGAGGGACGCGGCGGGTCGGCTCCGACACCGGTGTTCGATGACGGACTGCTGGAGGTCGATCTTGAACCCTGGTCGGGCATGAGCATCGACGAGCTCATGGAACGGCACCCCGCTGATTTCTCCACCTGGAAGCGCCAGCCGCTGGAGCTGGAACTCGAACGGCGAGACGGCAGCAGCTACCGCCCGTTGGTGGAACTGATGGATCAGGCCCGTAGCTTCGTGGATGGTCTGATCCAACGCCACCCGATTGACCAGGACGGCACCGTGCTGGTTGTAGCCCACAACGCCATCCTTCGTTGCTTGATGCTCACCCTGCTCGGAGAACCCGAGCGGGGATTCCGACGACTCAGAGTCGACAACACCTCGCTGTCGATCTTCAACCTGCGGCCTGGAGTTGATCGGCCACAGGTGCAGATCGAATGCCTGAACAGCACCACGCACCTGCAACCGCTTCCGGAGAAGGGCAAAGGCGCCCGCCTGATCCTTGTGCGGCACGGCGAAACGGACTGGAACAAGGCCGGCCGTTTTCAGGGGCAGATCGACATCCCGCTCAATGACCATGGCCGCAGCCAGGCGGCAGCAGCCCGCGACTTCCTCCGGGATGTGCCCATCGATCGGGCCTGGAGCAGCACGCTCTCCAGGCCGACCGAAACCGCCGAGATCATCCTGGAAGCGCATTCAGGGGTGCCTCTCGCCCAGATCGATGGCCTCGTGGAAATCGGCCATGGACTCTGGGAGGGCAAACTCGAATCCGAAATCCGAGACGGTTGGTCCGACCTGCTGGACACCTGGAAGCGTGCTCCGGAAACGGTTCAGATGCCGGAAGGCGAAACGATTCAAGACGTCTGGGCCCGTTCCGTGACCAGCTGGCAGGAGATCGCCAAAGGGCTGAAACCGGAGGAGACCGCCCTCGTGGTGGCCCACGACGCTGTCAACAAAACCATCCTTTGCGATCTGCTCGGCCTGACCCCAGCGGACATCTGGGCGGTGAAACAGGGCAATGGCGGGGTCACCGTGGTCGACATCAACCCGGATCCGAGCCAGCCTGCAGTGGTGACCTGTCTCAACCTCACCTCCCACTTCGGGAGTGTGATCGACCGGACTGCCGCGGGCGCCCTTTAACCCATGCACGACACCCTGCTGCTGGATCCGGTCAGGATCCTGCATGGCCCCGGAACGGAGCTTCAGCAGGGTGCTGCTCTGATCGAATCAGGGGTTCTCAGCGGCTTCGGTGACGAGGCCCGCACGGCAGCTGCCCAGCTTGGGGTTCAAGCGACCGCAGCACCCCAGCAGCTGCTGGCTCCTTGCCTGGTGGACCCCCACACGGTGCTGCCTGCTCCGATCAGCGGGCCCACCGAAACCATCCGCAGCCTGCGTCGTTGCGCAGCCGCCGGGGGGTATGGCCAGGTGGCACTGCTGCCGCGAGGACAGAGTTGGCGGGATCAGCCGGAACGCCTGATCGGACTGCAGAGCACCGATCCGGCATCCGTTCACCTTCCCCTCTGGGGGAGCTTCAGCCGTGAAGGGCACGGCGAGGAGCTGGCACCCCACGGCGATCTTCTCGAACACGGTGCCATCGGCCTCGCCGATGACGATGCGCTCGTGCCCTTGCCACTGCTGGAGCGGGGTCTCCTGCTCGGTGAAATGGGGTCATGTCCTGTGCTGGTGGCCCCCAGGGACCCGGTCCTCCAGGGAGACGGGATGGCCCGAGAAGGGGTCACCACCCTGCGGGCGGGCTGGGCTCCGGACCCGCTGATGAGCGAACTGCTGCCCGTTCAGCAACTGCTGGCCTTGCAGCAACGTCATCCGGAACGGCAGCTGCGGTTGATGAACCTCTCCACCGCTGCCGCTGTGGACGTTCTCAGCCGAGCCGACCATCGGCTCAAGGCCAGTGTCTGTTGGTGGCATCTGCTTGTGGATGGCAGCGAACTCTCCAGCACCGATCCCGGCTGCCGCGTTCGTCCATCCCTGGGTGGAGCTGCGGACAGACAGAGTTTGCGGGCAGCCCTGCAATCCGGCGTCATCCAGGCGATTGCCGTGCATGCCATCCCCCTTGACGATGAAGACATGCTGCTGCCGGCTGATCAGCGCCCTCCCGGCCTGAGTGGGCATCACCTTGTGCTGCCAGCGCTCTGGTCAGCCCTGGTGGATCAAGGAGACCTGTCAATCGAAGCCCTGTGGGACGGACTCAGCTTCGGTCCATCTGCCTTTCTGGACCAGCCGGCGGAATCCCTGCGCCTCGGCAGCCGTCGCTGGCTGCTGTTTGACCCCGAGATCAGCTGGACGGTGGACCGCGATGATCCCGCCGCCCCGGGAGCTGCCAACCTCCCCTGGCTGGGGCGCACCATGCAGGGACGGGTGGTGGCCTGCGGCCTCAGTCGTTGAGAAGGCCAAAACGGTTGAGCGGCCAGAAGCGGAACACGGCCCGGCCGATGATCTCCCGCTCTGGCAGGAAGGCGCCCCCCGGCCAGAAACGTCCATCCCAGCTGTTGCGGCGGTTATCACCCAAAACGAGCACCGAGCCCTGGGGAACGGTGACGTTCAGGGTGCGGCAGGGACTCATTCCCTGTTGATTGACCAGGCAGGCCTGAGCCACATACGGCTCCTCAATGGCCTCCCCATTGAGGCGGACAGCTCCACTGGGGCTAACCTCGACCCGATCTCCCCCAATGGCAATCACCCGTTTGATGTAAGCGTCGCAAGCGGGGTTACCAAGACCAGGGATGAGACCGAGCAAGGGCAGGTTGACCACGGCACAGCGCAACCCTGAGGGGCGCACCGGCGTCTTCAAAGCTGGGTCAAAGGCATAGGGGGAATTGAAAACGACGATCTCTCCGCGCTGGGGGGGGCGGGATCGATAGGTGAGCTTTTCCACCAGAAGCCGATCCTGGATCTGCAGCCCAGGAAGCATCGAGCCGGAGGGGATATACCGGGCTTCCACCAGGTACTGACGAATGCCCAGATAAAGGGCGAACATGAAGATGATCGGTCCCCAGAAATCCCAGAAGGGATGCTGATTTCCCTCGTTTGTCTTTGAACGATCGCTTGCCAACGGGCCCTATCCGGGGAAATCTGGCTCACGATAGAGGGCATGCCCAACCTCTCTTTCAGAGATCCTTGATCAGCCGATGATCCGTCCCCGCTGGCAAGGACTGTCCCGTTCCCCCCGCTGGAGCTCCTGGCGCCGCTGGGATCAGGCTATCGCCCTGCTGGCCGCCACGAACCTGGCCTGGGTGATCTTCGATGCCTCCTACATCCCTCTGCGGAACTTCTGGCTGCAACGCAATCTCTACCCGCTGCCAACGCTGCCGCTGGTGGTGCCCCTGCCTTGGCTGCCAGACATCACGCCGTTTTACGACCGGATCAAGGGCATCGAACCGCACCGCGACACCCAGCGGTATCTCGAGCAGTTCCAGCTGTTGGATCAGGCTCTGAGCACCGATGCCCCCTCGCCAGCGAGAGTGAAGCCACTGCTGGAGCAGCAACAGCAGCTCACGCTTCGCCTCTTAGAAGCCAATCCTTTCCTGAGTTCCGGCAACACCGGCGCACTGGAGAAAATCAAAAATCGGCTGCGAGCCCATGCAGGCCTGGAATCGGCCCGCCAATCGGCAACGCTGCTGCTCAATCCAGACCACATCAAAGAACTCGACTGGAGCCAGGAACGACAGTTCTGGACGAGGCAGATCCTGCCGCTGGTCGAGATCAACTACTGGCGCAGCCTTGACGACAGCGGTCAGCTCAGCGATCTCAGCTGGCGGATCGATACCCCATTCCAGCTGCTGTTTGTCCTCGACATCCTGCTGCGAGCTCTGCGTCTGAAACGTCGCTACCCCGCCATTCGCTGGCGGGATGCCCTGCTGCGTCGATGGATTGACCTGCCTCTGCTGATTCCCTTCTGGCGAGTGCTGCGGATCGTTCCTGTAACCGAACGTTGTTCCGCCTCTGGACTCATCCAGCTGGAACCCCTGAGGGCTGTGATCAGCCGCGGTGTTGTGGCGCTTCTCGCCCTGGAGCTGTTTGAGGTGATCACCATTCGTGTGGTGGATGCCCTGCAGCAGGTGATCCGATCACCCCAGCTTCCGCAACGGATCCGAGGGTTCTGCACCTACCAGAGCACCGACCAGAACAACCAGCGTGAGCTGCTGGAACTGCTGAGACTGTGGATGCCTTTGCTGCTCACCCGCGTGGGGCCATCATTGCGGCCTCAGTTGGTGGCCTTGCTGAGCCATGTGCTTCAACAAAGCATGAACGGCCGGATCAGACCTGACACATTGCAACGGCTCCCAGGCCTGCAGAAAGCGGAATCGGAGCTGAGTCGACAGTTGGCCAGTGGCGTGATCGATTCCCTGTTGGATCTGTCCAGAACCACCGGCAGTCGACTGGGTCAGCGTGATCAGACCCTGGATCAACTCGGAACCGATGCCCTGGATCGGTTCTGGGAAGAACTGGCCAGGGTTCTGGATGATGGCCCTGTCCTGGAGCGAAGCCAGACTCTGCTGGCTTCATTTCTGGAGGATCTCAAACGTTCCAGCTTCCGTCAGCTCCGTGATCAAGGAGGAGTGGATGCGTTGATCAACGAACTCGATGGGCTGAATTTCAGCCCTTCAACTGGTCCTGCCAAACCTCGGGCTTGAAACCAACAAGCACCCGCCCCTCGGGAGTCACCACAAATGGTCTTTTGATCAAGCGCCCGTCAGCCGCCAGGGCATCAAGCGCTTCGTCATCGTTCATGGCCTTAACGACAGCAGCTCCCAGAGCCCGGTAACTCTGTCCGCTGGTGTTGAACAGAGGACGCCGTTCGCCGAACTGAGCGAAAGCAGCCGCAAGCAGAGGCCGTGAGGGTGGACAAGTCGTGATGTCGATCACGACATGCTCGAGACCATTCTCCTTGAGCCAGGAGAGTGCTTTTCGACAGGTGCTGCAGCGGTTGTAGCTATAGACCTGAAGCATTCCTGCCGTGATCAACGCCCGAACAGGGATTTAATCGCACCGATCAAACTATTGGATCCTTTACCAACCCCCTCGGCAGGGCGAGTGCGAACGGTGACATCACCATTGACGGTGGTCCTGCAGCTGAGGCGGAAATTGGCTGGACGATCAGCGAGATAAACCTCCTCCACATCACTGCGGGGGGACAGATTCGACTGACCTTCCACCACTTCCATCACACAGGTTCCGCACTGGCCGACGCCACTGCAGTTATTGAGGTTGTTGACTCCGTTGTAGGGGTTGATGCCGGCGTCAAGAGCCGCCTTGCGTAAGTTCGCACCCTCAATGCATCCAACCTGCTGGCCTTCCTGCTCGAATCGGATGGTGGGCACGGGTCGTACGAAGTCTCAAGTGCGCACCAACCTACAAGCATCTGGACTTGGTTCTGCAGGTGGGCTGAGAATCAACTGGCCGCTCGAATGCACTGGTCGAGAAGTGCCGGCACAGCGCTCGCGTCTCTCCAGCCACTGACAGAGATGCGATGTCCCTCGAAACTTCGGTAAGTCCGGAAAAACTCAGCCACTTCCTCCAGTTGAGACGGCGCAATCTGGCGGATGCTGTTGATGCCGCGCTGTCCGGGATCCGCGTCAGGAACGCAAAGCAGCTTCGCGTCGTCGAGGTTGTCCTCCTTGAGGTCCAGCAGCCCAATGGGACGCGCACAGATCAAACAGCCTGCAAACGTTGGCTCGGCCATGATCACCATGGCATCCAGGGGAGCGCCGTCGGGAGCCAGGGTGTTGGGAACGAATCCGTAATCAAAGGGGTAGCGGACCGAAGCATGGAGGACTCGCTCCAGCAGCATCATTCCGGCGGATTGGGAGTATTTGTATTTGTTACGGCTCCCAGCCGGAATCTCCACCAGGAGATTGATCAGACCTGAGGACGGTGAAGGGGGCAGGCGGCTGAGATCCATGGTGATCAAGAGCAGTCGGCAGCAGCCGTGTCGGCAGCGGACCACGGTCTGAAATCACAGCAAGCATGGGAGCTGCAATGCTCAGAAGCGCAATACTGAGTCCGGCGAGAGCGAGGGAGGGTGAGCCTGGACTGAACGGCTCCTCTTGTTCGTCGTGAGGGGACGATTCGTTTTGCAGGGAATGAGCTGGGTCTGAAGCCATGGTCTGGAACACGCGCAGACGTGCCCTCTTCCATTCACAAAGATCAGTTCAATTCTGTCACTGATCCCTATCTCACGCAGCGGGCCTGTCTTGACGGTCACGGCGAGCCGTGAGATCGGACGTGGAGTGGTCCAACCCTTCAAGGTGGGAACGGATCTCCTTCAATTCATCGAGAATGGCAGCGAGCATCTGCTGAGTCGCGGTCGACGGTGAGTTGAGGACCTCAACAGTGACTTCTTTAATCCGGAGCACATCCTTGGCAAACCGCGCCACCTCATTGGGATGAAACAGCAATGGATCTTTTTGATCACTGCGGTACTCGGGATTCAGCTTCCGAGGGTTGAACGGGGGATTGAGATTGCGTGGGTCTGTATTGGTGTACCGATAGACAGAGGCCCTTGATCGATTCAGAGATTTCTGAACTTCATCAATACCAACAAGAGCTTCGGCATCCGAAGAAGCCACGGCTGGATCAAGGGCAATTTCCACGGATGATTGAACGCGGGGGGGCAGTGATTCAACCGATCGAGGAAACATGAGACGTCCCTTGGACAGTCTGGACTGAGCGGACGGTAGCAGTCGAGACTCAGGTCGCACAGTGGTTTTCAGAGGGCGCAGACAGTTGTGTGATCGGCATATTTCCGAGTTGGTGATAGCTTCTCGATTCTTCTCAAAGCCCGGCCATGCGCGTCTCCCGCCTGATGCTGGTGACGCTGCGCGATGTTCCAGCTGAAGCCGAAATCACATCCCACCAACTCCTGTTGCGTGGGGGATTCATCCGTCGTGTCGGTTCAGGGATCTATGCCTATCTGCCGATGATGTGGAAGGTGCTGCAGCGCATCACCACGATCATCCGCGAAGAAATGAATCGCGCCGGTGCCCTAGAAACACTCCTGCCCCAGCTGCACCCCTCGGAACTCTGGCAGCGCAGTGGGCGGTGGCAGGGCTACACCGCAGGGGAAGGAATCATGTTCCACCTGGAAGACCGTCAAGGTCGCGAGCTTGGCCTTGGACCCACCCATGAAGAGGTGATCACCAGCCTGGCGGGGGAGATGCTGCGCTCCTACCGGCAACTCCCCGTGAACCTCTATCAAGTACAAACCAAGTTCCGGGATGAGATTCGCCCCCGATTCGGGCTGATGCGTGGCCGTGAATTCATCATGAAGGATGCGTATTCCTTCCACGCCGACGAAACCGATCTGCAGGCGACGTACTCCGCCATGGACCGTGCCTACCGTCGCATCTTCGATCGATGCGGTCTTGAAGCAGTGCCGGTGGATGCCGACAGCGGCGCCATCGGTGGAGCCGCCTCCCAGGAATTCATGGTCACAGCGGAAGCTGGCGAAGATCTGATTCTGATCAGCGATGACGGTGCCTACGCCGCCAACCAGGAGAAAGCCGTATCGCTCCCCGACGCGGTCGCCCCCCTCACTGCTGCTCCGCTCAACTGCCTTGAAACCCCAGGGCAGAGCACGATTGAAGAGCTTTGCTCGGCCCAGGGCTGGCAGCCGGGTCAGCTGGTGAAGGTGCTGCTGCTGCTGGCCGTTCTGGAGGATGGCCAACAACAACCGATGTTGGTGTCCCTGCGGGGAGACCAGGAACTCAACGACGTGAAGCTGGTGAATGCCGTGGGGCGTCGCACTGAACAGAGCGTTCTCGACTGCCGACCGATCAACGCAGACGATCTTCAGCGCCAGGGGATCGACAACATCCCCTTCGGATTCATTGGTCCGGATCTTGCCGATGAGGTGCTGGCTTCAGCCTCCAGCTGGACGCGCTCCTTCCTTCGTCTGGCTGACACCACCGCCACGGAGCTGGAACAGTTCCACTGCGGCGCCAATGCCGAAGACCAGCACCGCAGCCACTGCAGCTGGGGGGATCTGGGTGGTGCTCCTGAGGGTGAAGACCTGCGCAAGGCCCGAGCCGGTGAGCGCTGCGTCCACAACCCGGACGCCCGACTCCAGGAGAAGCGCGGCATTGAAGTGGGCCACATCTTCCAGCTGGGGCGCAAATACTCCCAAGCCCTCGACTGTTGCTTCACCAATGAGAACGGCCGTGATGAACCGTTCTGGATGGGGTGCTACGGCATTGGCGTTTCACGCCTGGCCCAGGCGGCCGTTGAACAGCATCACGACGATGCCGGCATCCGCTGGCCCGCCGCCATCGCTCCCTACGAAGCCATTGTCGTCATCGCCAATATCCAGGACGAGGCTCAGACACGCCTCGGAGAAACGGTGTACGCCACGCTGCAGCAGGCGGGCATTGATGTCCTGCTGGACGACCGCAAGGAACGGGCTGGGGTGAAGTTCAAAGATGCCGATCTGATCGGCATCCCCTGGAGATTGGTGGTTGGCCGTGACGCCGCCGCTGGCAGCGTTGAACTGGTGCAACGCTCCAACCGCGAGATGCGCAAGCTGCCCCACGGTGAAGCGATCGACGAACTCTTGCAAGCCCTGCGCCCTTAAAGTCCGGCTCAAACATCCCCGTTCCATGATTTCCGCCCTGGCCCGACTGATCCAGCAACTGTCCAGGGCAGCGGTTGCCCTGGTCCTAGGACTTTCCCTGTTGCTTACCTCATGCAGCGGTGATGCTGAGGCCCGTCTCTCGGGTGATTACGTCGAAGACACGATTGCCGTGGCCCGCAATCTGCGTGAGGTGATCGATCTGCCTCAAGAGGCCGCCAACCGCGGTGAGGTGGAGTCCGAGGCCCGGGCGCTGATCAACGACTACATGTCGCGCTACAGGCCTCAACCCCGGGTGAACGGCCTCAGCTCCTTCACCACGATGCAGACGGCCTTGAACTCCCTCGCCGGCCATTACGCCTCTTACGCCAATCGTCCTCTTCCGGAGGCGCTGCACGACCGCATTGCCAAGGAGCTCGGCAAAGCGGAGAAATCCGCGGTCCGTGGCAGCTGAAGCAACGGTTTGATGAAGGCTCTTTGACAGAGCACCACAAGTTCAGACATAGTCGCGGATTGTGCAGATTCGCGGCTTCGGGCCGCAGTGTCATTGGCCAACGTTGTCGTCATCGGAGCTCAGTGGGGTGACGAAGGAAAAGGAAAGATCACCGACCTCCTCAGCCGCTCCGCCGATGTGGTGGTGCGCTACCAGGGTGGCGTGAATGCCGGTCACACGATCGTCGTCGACGATCGTGTGCTGAAGCTTCACCTGATCCCCTCCGGAATCCTCTATCCGGACACGATCTGCCTGATCGGCTCCGGCACGGTCGTCGATCCCAAGGTGATGCTCGGTGAGCTGGACATGCTCATTGCCAACGACATCGACATTTCCGGCCTGCAGCTGGCCTCCACGGCCCACGTGACCATGCCGTACCACCGCCTGCTGGATCAGGCGATGGAGAAGCAGCGCGGCGAGCGACGGATCGGCACCACCGGTCGCGGCATCGGCCCCACCTATGCCGACAAGTCCCAGCGCAGTGGCATCCGTGTGATCGACCTGCTGGACGAAGCCCGGCTGAGGGAACGCATCGAAGGACCTCTCAAGGAGAAAAATCAGCTGCTGGAAACGATCTACGGCGTCGAACCGCTTGATGCGGAGGCCGTAATCAAGGAGTACCTGGGCTACGGAAAGCGCCTGGCCCCCCACGTTGTGGAGTGCACCCGGGCCGTCCATCAAGCGGCAAGAGACCGCAAAAACATCCTGTTCGAAGGGGCCCAGGGCACCCTGCTGGATCTCGATCACGGCACCTATCCCTACGTCACCTCATCGAATCCCGTGTCCGGTGGGGCATGCATCGGTGCCGGTGTGGGGCCGACGCTGATCGACCGGGTGATCGGCGTTGCCAAGGCCTACACCACCCGCGTCGGCGAAGGGCCTTTCCCAACGGAACTCAGTGGACGACTCAACGACCAACTCACCGAGCGTGGCGGCGAATTCGGCACCACCACAGGCCGGCGGCGGCGTTGCGGTTGGTTCGATGGGGTGATCGGACGTTATGCGGTTCAGGTGAACGGTCTTGACTGCCTCGCCGTCACCAAGCTGGATGTTTTGGATGAATTGGATGCCATCCAGGTGTGCGTGGCCTACGAGCTGGACGGAGAACGCATCGAGCATTTCCCCAGCAGCGCCGAGGACTTCGCCCGCTGCACCCCGATCTTCGAGACCCTTCCCGGCTGGCAATGCTCCACGGAGGACTGCCGCAAGCTCGAGGATCTCCCGGACGCAGCCATGGCCTACCTGCGCTTCCTCGCGGATCTGATGGAAGTGCCGATCGCGATCGTCTCCCTTGGTGCCAACCGCGACCAGACCATCGTTGTGGAAGACCCGATTCACGGTCCCAAAAGAGCACTGCTCAGCGCCTGATCCGCCGGAGGCCATACTGCGGGCCCCTGTCTCCCCGCCATGACGCGCTTCCCCAGCACCAGCAGCCTTGATGTGGTGGGCATCGGGAACGCCATCGTGGATGTGCTGGTGCAAACCGATGACGTCTTCCTGACGCAGCACGGACTGCAGAAGGGAGGCATGGCGTTGATCGATGAACAGCAAGCAGAGACCCTTTACACCGCCAGTGGTCCCGGGCTGGAAACCTCCGGAGGATCCGTGGCCAACACCATGGTGGGAATTGCCCAGCTGGGGGGCCGGGCCGGCTTCATCGGACGGGTGCGCGATGACCAGCTCGGTGGCATCTTCAGCCACGACATCCGCGCCGTCGGAGCCCGATTCGAGACGCCTGCAGCCACCTCCGGAGCGACCACGGCCCGTTGTCTGATCTATGTAACCCCGGACGCGGAGCGCACCATGTGCACGTTCCTCGGGGCCTCCACCCAGCTGGAACCGGAGGACCTCGACCTCTCCATGGTGCGCGAGACCAAGGTTCTCTATCTCGAGGGCTACCTCTGGGACAGCCCTGCAGCCAAACGGGCCTTCATCGCCGCAGCGGAAGCCTGCCGTGAGGCCGGTGGTCAGGTCGCCCTCTCGCTTTCAGACGGCTTCTGCGTCGACCGCCACCGCGAGAGCTTCCTGGACCTGGTGAACGGTCACGTGGATGTGTTGTTCGCCAACGAAGTGGAGATCAAGTCCCTGTACGAAACCGATGATTTCGAGACCGCTCTCGAGAAGGTAGCTGGCTGCTGCTCGGTGATCGCCATCACCCGTGGAGGGGAGGGATCCGTGGTGCTCAGCGGCGACCAGCGCTGGAACATCGGCATCTTCGGCCTGGGTGACCTGGTCGACACCACCGGGGCAGGAGACCTCTACGCCGGTGGCTTTCTGCACGGTTACACCCAGGGAGATTCACTGGAGCGCTGTGGTCAGCTTGGGGCCCTCTGTGCCGGGCAAATCGTCACTCAGCTGGGGGCCCGTTCCCAGGTGTCCCTGCGGGACCTGGCAGCAGCCCATCTGAACTGAGCTGCTCCAGCGCCCAGGTGCCATAGCCGGCGGAAGCCTCCGCCGGCCAGCTCAACCATTCGGGGGTGTCATAGCTGTGCAGCTGCATCACGGCCTCCTGCAACCTGCCCAGCTGATCGGCGCTGGTTTTGAGCAGCAACTGCACTTCCTTCTCCCGCTGCAGTTCACCCTTCCAGCGGTACAGCGACTGAAGCGGCTGCAACGACACACAGGCCACCAATCGGCGTTTCAGCAGAGCCTCCGCCAGAGCCTGAGCCCTGGCCTGATCCGCCTCCGTGGTCAGCACCAGCATCAGAGCGACGGAGTCAGCCACCAGCGCCTCCACGGGGAGCATCCTGAATCCTGTTCATCAAGCTCGATTCACTCTCGACAATCTCAACACCGGTCGGGGAAGCCGGACGACGCAACATCAGCAGCCGCAGGTCCAGATCGACGGAAAGCTGTCGCCAGAGACGCTCCGTCACACCGCCCGACTGCCGGCAGATCACATCCGTGATCTGCCAGCGGCGACAGAGGGCCCGTTCGATCGCGCCAGCACAGGGCCCCTGCAGTGGCCGGACCACCGCCAGTTGATCCGCGGGCAAACCAGCGGCCAGGGCCATTTTGAGCCCGTCAGCGGAGGGGAGACAACGGGCGAAGACCTCGGCACCGGCGGCGACGGCAGCACCGTGCACAGCAGGAAGATGCCGCCCCCCCAACGCCAGCAGCAGACGCCGGCCCCTCAGAGCGAAACCCCGCAGGTCATCGAACTGATCCAGCAGCTGCACCGCACCTCCCTGCTCCAACGGCCGTTGCAGCCGCAGCAGAGGCTGGCGACACGCGGCACAGGTTCGGGCCAGATCCGCGCTGATGCGAACGGCAAAGGGATGGGTCGCATCGACCACCCAACGAAAGGCACCGTCCCTCTTCAGAACAGCCTCAATGGCCTCCCGACCCAGGAGTGGTCCAACAGTGATCCGATTCAGGGCGAGCCCGGCATAGGAGCGGGCTGCGGAGGGGGTCACCACACTCACATCCACCCGCCAGCCGGCGCGCAACAGAGCCGCCGCCAGGGGTGGACCTTCACCGGTCCCCGACAGCAACCAGATCCGCCCCTGGTCATTCCCCCGACCTTGCATCAGGATGGCTCCCGAAGACGGTGCAAGCCATGAACCACTGCGTGCTGGAAGTGGAGGTGATCGAGGCGCCAACGGTTCGTTACACCCAGGACAACCAGACTCCGATCGCCGAGATGTCGGTTCGGTTTGACCCGCTTCGGGAGGGCGATCAGCCCGGTGAACTCAAGGTGGTGGGTTGGGGAAACCTGGCCCAGGAGCTGCAGAGCCGCGTCCAGGTTGGCCAGCGCCTGATGCTGGAAGGTCGTCTGCGGATGAACACCGTGCCGCGCCAGGACGGAATGAAAGAGAAGCGGGCGGAATTCACTCTGGCGCGCATGCATCCTCTGAGCCAGGGATCCCCTGCAAAACCGGCGCGGCCAGCGGCTGCCCCGCCCCCAGCGGCAGCGCCTGCTGCCAAGGTCGAACCCGAGGCCGCCAGCTGGAACGCCGCCCCCCTGGTGCCGGACACGGACGAGATTCCCTTCTGAACTCACCGCGATCCGGACTCCTCCTCCAGCTCGCCGACCCGGGTGAGCATCTGGCCGAGTTCCCGCTCCAGGGCCGCCAGATCCAGGCGTAAGTCAGGCCAGCGCCCCTCATCGATCTGCTGCAGAAGCCAGGCGCGGTCGGCGTCCAGTTGCTGCACCAACGCCCTGAGATTCTCGGAGGAAGAACCGTTCACGGTCACCACAAGCCTTCGCTCCTCCATCCTGAAGGCCGGGAGGTCACAATGGCGTCCTTGCCTCGGCGTCGATGAAAGATCTGTTGTCTCCCGGCAGCCTTGTCACGGTTGGCGGTGGGGTTCTCACCGTGGTGGGGGGTGTGGCTTACGCCACCGGCAGCGCCAACCTCAGCCTGCCCACCATTTTTTATGGGATTCCGATTCTGCTGGGCGGTCTGGCGCTCAAGTCGTCGGAACTTCCTCCCGCCAGACGCGTCACCCCCAAGACCCAACTCAAGGCAGAACGCGAACAGGCGGCCCCCGAGCTGGGCAAACTGCTGGGGGATGTGACCCGTTGGCGCTACGGGCAGAAGGCCCATCTGGAATCCTCCCTGGAAGCTCTCAAGCTCTGGGATGACGACAACCCGCCTTCTCTCACGGAGATCGAAGAGTTGTCGTCCCCTGAGGGCTACGGTCTGCGGCTTCGATTTGAGGGCAACGCCGTCCCGATCGATCGCTGGGAAGAAAAGCTGGACCGTTTGGGCCGTTTCTTCGCCAAAGGCATGAGAGCGGAACTGACCGCCGTCGATCCAACCTGTTTCGATCTGAAGCTGCTGCCTGATGCCTGAGCCGATGCAATCCGGCGACGATGCCCTGAGGGTGTCGGTGCTGAGTGAAGCGCTGCCCTACATCCAGAGATTTGCGGGTCGCCGCATCGTGATCAAGTACGGCGGTGCCGCCATGGCCCATGCCGAACTGCGTGAGGCGGTGTTCCGGGATCTCGCCCTACTGGCCTGCGTCGGGGTCCAGCCGGTGGTGGTCCATGGGGGCGGCCCGGAGATCAACCAATGGCTCAAACGCCTGGAGATTCCCGCCGAATTCCGCGACGGCCTGCGGGTCACCGATGCCGACACGATGGACGTGGTGGAAATGGTGCTGGTCGGGCGCGTCAACAAACAGATCGTCAACGGACTCAATCAGCTGGGAACGCGGGCCATCGGCCTGAGCGGCAGCGACGGCCAACTGGTGGAGGCGCGCCCCTGGGGCGACGGCAGCCACGGGCTGGTGGGTGATGTGGCCCGCGTCAACCCGGATGTGCTGGAGCCTCTGCTGGAACGGGGTTATGTGCCGGTGATCTCCAGCGTCGCCGCCACTCCCGATGACGGGCGTGCTCACAACATCAACGCCGACACGGTGGCCGGCGAACTGGCGGCGGCCCTTGAAGCAGAAAAATTGATCCTGCTGACGGATACGCCCGGAATTCTCCGGGATCGGGACAACCCCGATTCCCTGATCCGCAAATTGCGCTTGGGGGAGGCCCGTCAACTGATCGAGGACGGTGTGGTGGCGGGGGGAATGACCCCGAAGACAGAGTGCTGCATTCGTGCACTGGCGCAGGGCGTCTCGGCGGCTCACATCGTCGATGGCCGGGTTGCCCATGCGCTGCTGCTGGAGGTGTTCACCGATGCCGGCATCGGCACCATGGTTGTCGGACGCGGCTGAAGCGTGAACGAGCAACCGGCTCCGCTGGATCTCTCGCCCGCCGAAACCGCTCTGGAGCGTGGTGACTACGGCCAGTGCCTTGAGCAGCTGTCCCCCTTGGCGGACTCCCGCCCTCTGCCGGATCCCGAGGGGGCCAGGATCCGCCTGTTGATGGTCACGGCCTTAATGGGTCAAGGGCGTGACCAGGAGGCCCTCAGCATCTGTCAGCTGCTGAGCCGTTCCGGTGAACCGCAGCTCCGCCAGCAGGCCCGCCAGTTGCTGACGATCCTTGAAGCCCCGTCGTTGGACCGGCCGGAACGCTGGTCCATGAAACTTCCCCCGCTCTCCATCCAGGCCAGTGGCAGCGCCGCGCCGGTGACGTCCCGGCGACGGCGCTCCCGCAAACCGCCACCGCCGGCGCCACCACCGACAGGACCCACCAGACCTCCAGCCCTGGGATTCGCCGCCCTGGTCACCGCAGTGCTGCTTGCCCTGACGGTGGTCCTCAGCGGTTGTGTTCGCATGCAGGCCGATCTCAACAGCCCGGCACCGGATCGCCTGCAGCTCGTCTGGGATATCCAGAGCAGCACTGACCAACTCCAGCCCTGGCAGCAACGGTTTGACCAGAAGCTCAAGCCTCTTCGGCCTGATGTCACCGTGGAGCATCCCCGTCCAGGAGCTCAGAGGATCACCACCGCTGCTCTGCCATCCGCGGCCTTCCGATCCACCCTCACCCAGATGATCCAGCTGTTGAGCAACAGTGCCGGCATCGACCTGCCAACTCCCAGGATCAGACTCGTCGAGCGGAACTGGCTCGTTGGTGTGCAGCAGCGGTTGCTCCTGGAACTGGCTCTCGAGCAACTGCCGGACCTGCCTGGCTTTGATCTGTCCCTCGGACTGAACCATGGACAAGTCAACCAAACCCTTGAGCAGGGTGAGTCCGTCGACCTGGAGGTCACCAGCTGGCGCTGGAGTCCCCTGGGGCTGGGCAGCCTGTTGGTGTCGGTTCTGCTGTTGCTGAGTCTGCTGCTGCAGGGGGTACGACGCCGTCTCGGGTTCGGCTTCCCGGAACTCCCTTCCTGACTTACAACTCCAGCGGATCAGGATCCACGGCAAGAGCCACACCGCGGGGAAGTTCGTCCCAGAGGGTCTGGCCAGGGGGAAGCGGCAGCGCGGATCCCACCGGACCATGGAGCAGCAGCTGCCAGCGGCTGCGCCCAGCCACCCGGGCCACCGGGGCAGGGGCCGGCCCCAGTAACCACCAGCCACGATCGCGACAGAGGGGGCGCACGCGCTCCGCCAGGACCGATGCCGCCGTGGCCGTGGCGCTGGCCGACTCACCGGACAGCCGCAGCAGACAGGCGCGGCTGAATGGGACGAGTGCCGCCTCCCGCCGCAGCTGCACCTCCTGTGCCAGGAAATCTTCGTATCGCCCATCCACCAGGTGGCGAATCACAGGATGCTCGGGGCAGTAGGTCTGCACCAGCACCTGACCGGGGCGTTCGCCCCGCCCGGCGCGACCCGCCAGCTGCATCAGCAGCTGCAGAGCCTGTTCTGAAGCCCGCAGATCGGGACGGTGCAACAGGCCATCCGCAGCCAGCACTGCGGCCAGCGTCACCTGGGGAAGGTCCATGCCCTTGGCCAGCATCTGGGTACCGATCAGGACGTCCGCCTCGCCGGAGGCGAAGCGATCCAGCAAGCGGCGATGCCCATCACGGCCGCCGGTGGAGTCGCGGTCGAAGCGAAGCAGCCGCAGCCCATCCAATTCCCCAGCGAGCAACTCCATGACCTTCTGGGTCCCAGCACCGAAGGGCTTGAAGGCAGTGGATCCGCAATGGGCGCAGCGGTTGCCGATCTCATCGCGGTGATCACACCAGTGACAGCGCAGCCACTGACGACCGCCGGAGCCGCGGTGGACGGTGAGCGCCACATCACAGTGCGGGCACATCACCACCTCCCCACAGCTACGGCACCCCAGAAAGGGGCTGTAGCCCCGTCGCGGCACCAGGATCACGGCCTGTTCCCCCTTCTCCGGTAGTGCGGCCAACCGCTCCATCAGCGGACGGCTGATCAATCGCCGGTGTCCATCGGCGAGCTCATGCCGC
>CAJWIC010000010.1 GCA_913040905.1 uncultured Synechococcus sp.
TGGAGATCGTGTGAAACAGCGCTGGCGTTTCTGGGCTGTTGTTGCCCTGATCTGGGTGCTGTCCACCGTGGTGGATCGGCTTTGGTGGACGCAGCAGTCCGGTGTCCCCGCCTGGGATCAGGCGGACTACCTCAACAGTGCCCTCGACCATGGCAGGGCCCTTGGCCTGCTGCCCGGCGGTGGTTGGGACGGTTGGTCGGCGCTGCTGGATCTTTCCCCCAAGATTCCACCCCTGGCCTCCCTGGTGAATGGGACCGTGATGGCGGTCAGCGGTGATGCGCCGCCGGCGGCCGCCTGGAGCCTCAGCCTCTGGCATGGGTTGTTGCTGCTGGCCGTGGCCGGTTGGGGGCTACGGCTGCGGGGTGAAGGCCTGGCTCTGCTGGCCTGTCTGCTGACGGCCCTTGCTCCGGCGCTGCTGGATCTCCGGACGGATTATGTGCTCGAGATGCCCCTGGCGGCGGTGGTCACCCTGGCCCTCTGGCGGTTGTCCGTCTGGTGCGATCCCAGGAATGGCGGGCGTTGGGGCCAGGTCTTCTGGGCAACGACGGCTGCGCTGGCGGCGGTGCTGGTGAAACAGAGCGCCCTGCTGGCATTGGCACCGGCCGGGGGCTGGGCCGCCTGGATCGCCCTGCGTCGCCGCGGCTTGTGGCTGCGACAGGCCCTGGTGCTGCCGGTGCTGGCATCAGGCTTGATCCTGCCCTGGCTGCGGCACAACTGGATCACCAGCCTGGGGGGGACCAACCGTGCGGTGTTCGAGTCCGCAGCCCGGGAAGGAGATCCTGGTCTGCTGAGTCTGGAGAGTTGGTTGTGGTACCCGAGGCTGTTGCCGGAGCAGCTGGGAACCGTGCTTCTTGTGGTGGGTGTCTCCGGCCTGCTGCTCTGGTGCTGGAAGCGCTTCGCTGCGCTCGGTGACGACGGCTGGAGCTGGCGCTGGCTGGTGATCAACCTGCTGGCGGCCTGGCTGCTCACCAGCCTCAGTCCCAATAAGGGCGATCGCTACATCGCGCCGTTGCTGCCGGCGTTGTTGCTGCTGCTCAGCCGCGGTTGGTGGCAGTGGGGGCTGTGGTTGCGGCAGTGGCGGCCCCGCTGGTCTGCCCCACTCCTCGGGATGGGGCTGCTGGCCTGTGTCCCAGCGGGTTGGAGCCTTCAGCAGGAGCGGTTGCAGGATCGACCGCGGGGGCCACTGCAGGCCCTGGTGCAGGCCGCCGGTGGCGCTGATCCTGCAATGGAGCCCCGCACCGTGATCGTGGTGCCGAGCACACCGGATCTCAACCAGCACAACGTCAGTTTTTATGGCCGTCGCGGTGGTGGTCGCCTGGTCGGTCGTCAGTTGGGGGGCAGCCGCAGTCACCGGGCTCCGGTGCTGGCCCGGGCGGAGTGGGTGGTGCTGGCGGAGGGTGATCAGGGATCGGTCCGCAAAGCGGCGCGCAAGCTGGACCGTGCCGTTCGCAGCAGCGGTGTGTTCGAGCAGGTGGATCGTTTCCCGCGCCCGAAGGGTGGCAGTTATTCCCTCTGGCGCCGCCGTTCCGATCAACCGGCAGCGTTGGGTTTCGCCGTTGAGTTCCCTGCATTGGCTGAGGGGCTCTCGGCAGGACCCGCAGGGCTTGATCCGGTGTTCTCCGCTGTGGCGGTGGAGCACATGCTGGATGGCCATTTCAGCTATCGCCAACAGGTGGACGATCAGGCGAGGCGGCAGCTGGCGCTTGATCCTGATGATGCACAGGCGCGCTGGAGCCTGGCCCTTTTAGCGGTGTTAGCCAACCGTCCCGGCGAGGCAGCTGAACACTTCGCAGCCCTGCAACGGTTGAACCCCCAGAGCCCGTGGCCTGCGGCGTACCGGAGCGTGGTGCTTCTGGCGGGCTGGATGCCCTGGGCAGCATCGTCGGTGGCGAATGAAGCTGCCGCAGAGCAGAGCAATGACGTCTTAGTGGCGTTGGCCGATCTCAGTGGTGTGCTGGGCGGTGCCGTCTGGCGGATGCCCTCAGCAGTCAGCAGTGTGCCGAAGGCTGTGAAGCTTGTGGAAAGTGCCCTGAGTCAGCCGCAGGATTCCAACTGATCCATCCGCAGCCACACATCCGGGACCGGACGGTTCCAACGCACCTGGCCATAGTCTCCTTTGACCAGAAGCAGCTCCCCTGGACCAGTGAAGATGTAGTCCGGGGGAGTGGGATCGCTGGCCGTGGCTTCGATGCTGGCTTGATAGGCCTTGCGGTTCACTTTCACCAAGGCTCCTTTGCGAAGAGCCGCCGGTTTGGCCTTGGCGGGGGCCTTGGTGTCGGTTTCGGCCATCAGGGCTGACAGAGACTTCTGCACGTTAAAGCCACTTGGATGGCTTAGAAGTCGTTCTGCATGATGTGCTCCATGGAGCGTTCGGCGAAGGCTGCGATGGTGAGTGCGGGGTTCGTTGCAGCAGTGGCCAGAGGAATAAACGCCGCATCAGTGACGTAAAGGCCCTTGTACCCCTTGAGACGACCGTAAAGGTCGCAGGCTTTTCCCATCACCGCCCCACCACAGGGATGGGCCGTTGCTGATGCATCAGCTTTGGTCTTTCGCATTGCCTCGGGGACAGAATTTCTTTTCGCGGGGTCTTGGTCTCGGATTCGATCAAACTTCGAGCAGCTGTACTCCATTCCGTCGACCAGTTGTTTGACGGCTTTGCTTTTGCCATCCCAGTGGAGAACTGCTTTATCCGCCTTCGCATCAAAATCCCAGTACCCGCTTTGCTTCGGGATCGACATGCCCAGGAACGTGATTGAACCCTTGGGGGAGACCCACATGGGGAATGCAATCATTGATTGTGGGCCGAAGGGATTGTCGTCGTAATCGGCGCCCAGGATATGGGCAGGTCCACCTTCTTTGTAGTTGGTTGGTTGTCCTGCTGCATAGACGGCAAAGGTGTCACCATTGTTGCCCCAGTGCTGCCCAACTTCGGAATTCAGCTTCGGCAGAGTTCCTTTTGATTTGGCGCGCATCAGGAGGGACGTGGTGCCCATCGATCCTGCTCCAAAGAAAACTTTTTCAGTTTCGATTCGTTCCGTGGAAAGGATGTTGCCCTTGTTGTCTATTTTGTTATAGGTAACAACATATCCTGTTCCATTCTCGGAGATTTCCGTGACATTGGCGTGATCTTCGATCTTGACGTTGCCACTTTCCTCTGCATATTTTAAGTAATTTTTGTCCAGGCTGTTCTTGTATCCGCTGTTGGCTCCATACCAGATCTCTCCTGCGATAGCACTTGGTTTCAGAGCGCCATTGATTTCTTTGCGAACCACGTGCCAGTTTGTGCCGACATTGAGTCTCTTGGATGGCACGTCTGCTTCGTTCAGAAGGTCCTGGGTGATTCGTGCATTTTCGAAGTACTTGCTGTTGAGAACGTCATCTGGAATTGGTCCTGCCTCGAGCATTTCAATGACTCTCGGGTAAAAGACTTTAT
This sequence comes from uncultured Synechococcus sp., assembly GCA_913040905.1. The sequence continues at coordinate 3,434 of CAJWIC010000010.1, forward strand.
CCATCTCTTCGTAGCTCACTTCGCTGGGGAAGCACTGATAGAAGTTTTTTTCCGTGGGCTGCAGGAGGACTGTGTTGTAAACGAGAGACCCCCCGCCGACCCCGCAGGATGCCCAGACAGTGATCCCATCCTCATTGAGTGTTTCAATCAAGCCCGTTTCTTTTTCAATCTTTGCGGGCTTGAAGATCGGCGCTTTGTCTGTCAGCCATCCGGCCCGTCCGTCAGGCTTCTCGTTTGTACAAAATGTGTCTTGATTTGGACCGGTGTTCCAGCGGCGCCCCCGTTCAAGCACCAGAGTCTCGATCCCTTTTTCTCCCAGGCGATGGGCTGCGATGGCTCCACCAAAGCCACTTCCAATGACCACCGCTTGGACTTTGTTCCCAATCGAAGAACCCCCCGCTTTTGACGTGCTCTTTTCGGTCTTGTTTCCACCTTTGCCAAAAGCTGCCAGGAAACCTTGGCTGACTACAGCTGCTGCGCCGCCGATGAGGACACTTCGGCGGGATGTCCGGAGGGGGGCCATCGAGTCAATTGGATGCGTCACCTGCATTAGTAGCGATGTTTGGTGGATGGCGCCTCTAAAGGTCGGAGAATGCAAGGAACTGGACCGGGTTCGGTTCCTGCTCTCACGCCGCGGAGAGCGCTCTTAGCCTTGACCAGCTTTTTTTGTCAGCCCATGCGATTGCTGCTGCTGGGATGCACAGGTTTTGTCGGCAAGGAACTGGTTCCCCAGCTGCTCCAGTCCGGCCATGAGCTCACCCTGGTCAGCCGTCGCCTGCCCCGGGGCTATGGGGAGGAGCGCAGCGATGGTCGTCTGTGCTGGCTGCAGCTTGATCCGGCCCAGCCCGGCAGTTGGCAGGAGCCGGCCCTAAAGCAGGCCCTCAGCCAGGCAGACGGTGTGGTGAATCTGGCGGGTGAGCCGATCGCCGAGCAGCGCTGGACCCCGTCCCACCTGAAACTGCTTGAGAGCAGTCGACTGGAGACCACGCGGCTGTTAGTGGAAGCGATGGCAGCCCTGACGGCTCCACCCCAGGTGCTGGTCAATGCTTCAGCCATCGGTTTCTACGGCACCAGTCGCGAAGCCTGCTTCCAGGAGTCCAGCGCCGCCGGTTCCGATTTCCTGGCCTCATTGTGTGAACGCTGGGAGGCGGCGGCCGCTGCGGTTCCATCGGCCACCCGCCTGGTGACCGTGCGAATCGGCATCGTGATCGCTGCCGGTGGTGGTGCGCTGGGCAAGATGTTGCCGGTGTTCCGGGCCGGGTTCGGCGGACCGATCGGATCGGGTCAGCAATGGATGAGTTGGATCCATCGCAGTGACCTCTGCACCCTGATTCAGCGGGGTCTGGAGGACGCGTCCTGGACCGGTGTGATCAATGGCGTCGCCCCCCAGCCCGTGTCGATGAATGATTTCGCTCGGGAGCTTGGCCGCAGCCTGGGGCGTCCCAGTCTGTTGCCGGTGCCCGGTCCGGTGCTGCAGGTGCTGCTTGGGGATGGAGCGAAAGTGGTGCTCGAGGGCCAGCAGGTGCAATCCGAGCGGCTGGACAGCCTCGGGTTCAGCTTCCGCTATCCCGACCTGTCTTCAGCACTCGCCGCTGCCACCAGCTGAGAAGTCCGCTCAGCAGGGCCGCCATGATCAGCAGGCTGATGGCTGGGGTGAACAGGGGCTGCCAGAGGGTCTGAAACAGGTCCATCAGTCCATTGCGGCCCTGGGTCTGGGCCGCCACAGCAACTCCGAAGAAGCCGGCGCCCAGAATCACCACGAGCACGTTGAGCATCAGCAGCCGATCCAGCCAGCGCTTCCAGGTCGGTTCCGAGAACGCACTCATGGCAGGAGTTTGCTGATCGCTGCCGCCATTCTCGTGCCGCCACCGGCTGTTCCGAGACGACGGCTGGCCTCGCGTCGGCATTGCTCCTGCAGCGGCTGATCGCTGCGGGAGCGTTTGAGCAAGTCCAGCGCCATTGCAGCCGTGGCTTCAATGTTCTCGCTGGATCCAGCGTCGCCGGGGGCACAGAAGACCGTCGGCCCCAGCAACCGGCGCTGTGCCTCTGCGAATCGGGCGGTGAACTGGGGGCCCTTGCCTGGAAGCTGCAGTGCGGGTCTGGCCAGTCCGACGGCCTGTTCGATCGCGGTGCCGGCCATGCCGATGACCAGATCGCTGTGTTGCAGCACGGATTGGAAGGCGTCACGCCGCACGGTGATCGGCACGGTGCCGGGTCGGCTCAGCACCCCCTGCTCCAGTTGCCAGCCAACACTGGCGGCCAAGGCGTGCAGAGCCGCGTCCTCCAGGCTGGCGACCAGGGCCAGATCCAGGCTCAGCTCCGCAGCGACGGGAAGCTTCTCGATCAATTGCAACAGCAGCAGCAGGTTGTCCTCCAGCTCCGGCCGGCGACTGCCAGGCAGCAGTCCGATGCGTTGTCGGGCGGATGGCAGCGCTTCCGCCGGCGTGAGCACCGGGTCCATGAACGGGTTGCCGATGAAGTGCACGGGGCGTTGCAGTTGGCCGGTGAGGTCGTCCGCGGTCAGCTGATCCCGGCTGAACACCGCCTGGAAGCGAGGGCTGGCCAGCAGTTCGCCGCAGGGCCAGGGCAAACGCAGCCGTCCTTCGTAATGGCTCGAATAGGCCACGAGATAGGTGGCCACGGGTCGGCGGCTCAGCCAGGCGGCGATCACCGGGATCACATCCCCCACCACCACGATCAGATCGAAGCGATGGCCATGGCGCAGCAGCCGCAGCAAGCGGCGCAACAAATACAGGATCTGGCCTTGAACCAGTTCCGTCAGCCGCCCGCGCAGGCTGGTGTAGCCGATGCCTCCGGTGCTGAACTCGTGGCTGCGCCCCAGCAGGGCAATGCCGGCCTGCCGGTAGGGACTGCCCAGCCCCGCCAGAGGCAAGGCCTGGACGTGATGCCCCAGTGACTGAAGGGCTTGCCCGATCAAAGCGCCGGAGACGTCCTCCCCGTGGCCGTTGCTCAGCAGCAGGATCTGTCCCATGGACCGTTTACGCCGCTATGGGATGGATCAGAGGTTCAGCCAGGACTTCACTTTTTCAAGTGCTTTCCAGCCCGGACGCCGCACCAGGCCGTCCTCGAGGGCACCTTTGAGGTCATCGGAAATCTGGGGGGCCATGGTCAACACCTGATGCACCATCTGGATCTGATCGCGCACACCCTTGGAATCCGTCTCTAGCAACGCCAGGCTGAGGTTGATGCGGGCCTGGGGATCCTGGGGACTGAGTTTCACCGCGAACCGGGCCGATCGCAGCGCCTCTTCGGGTTGGTCGCACAGCAGTTGCAACCAGGCCAGACAGGTCCAGCCCGCCGCCTGGCGTGGTGCGAGTTCAGTGATCTTGAGGAAGTCGGGCAGGATTTCGGCGGCGCTGGCTCCGGCTTGGTAGCGGGCCATGGCCTGATCAAACAGGTTCTCCTGGTTGGACTCCATGGCGGGGCGTGCTGAACGTTCTTCAGATTCCCACGCGGCGGCTTGACGTCAGACCGCGAAGGAGCTGCCGCAGCCGCAGGTCTGACTGGCGTTGGGGTTGGTGAAGTTGAACCCCCCTCCGATCAGAGCGGTGCTGAAATCCAGTTGCATGCCGTAGATGTACAGCAGGCTCTTGGGGTCGCAGATCACGCGGAAGCCCTGGCCGTTGGCGGCCACGTAGTCGTAGGTCTCGTCGTCCTCAAGCGTGTCTGAGGCCGGCACGAAGTCCATCGTGTAGCTCATGCCGCTGCAGCCTCCGGAGCGGACCCCCACCCGCAGCACCTGTTGATCACCCTGTTCACGACAGAGCTTCGCCAGCTGCTGCATTGCCGGTTCCGTAATCAGGATCCCCTTGCCGTCCTTGGCGGTGTGGGCCGGCGCTGGGTTGGTGGTTGAGGTCATTCGTGACGCAGGCTCGTCTCCTCACTTTATGAAGCCTGATACATAGAGTCGCCATCAGTTGCACACCTCAAGGTGCGGGTCGCGATTGTCGGTTCCGGTCTCGCGGGCCTCTCCGCCGCGGTGGACCTGGTGGATGCCGGGCATGAGGTGGATCTCTATGAAGCACGCCCGTTCATGGGCGGCAAGGTGGGCAGCTGGGTCGATGACGGTGGCAACCACATCGAAATGGGGCTGCATGTGTTCTTCTTCAATTACGCCAACCTCTTCGCCTTGATGCGGAAGGTGGGTGCCTTTGAAAACCTGCTGCCCAAACAGCACACCCACCTTTTTGTGAATGAGGGGGGCGATCTGCGGGAACTGGACTTCCGCTTCCCGATCGGGGCTCCCTTCAATGGCCTCAAGGCGTTCTTCACGACGCCGCAGCTGAGTTGGATCGACAAACTGCGCAATGCCCTGGCGCTGGGTACGAGTCCGATCGTGCGGGGGCTGGTGGATTACGAAGGGGCGATGCGGACCATCCGCGCCTTGGATTCCGTCAGCTTTCAGGACTGGTTTGTTGGCCATGGCGGCAGCACCGAAAGCATCCGCCGCATGTGGAATCCGATTGCCTATGCGCTGGGATTCATCGATTGCGAGGCGATTTCGGCCCGCTGCATGCTCACGATCTTCATGATGTTTGCGGCCAAGACCGAGGCCTCGAAACTCAATCTGCTGAAGGGATCGCCGCACCGTTGGCTCACCGGTCCGATCCTCGATTACATCCAGCAGCGCGGCGGCAGGTTGCACCTGCGCCATCGGGTGAAGCAGGTGGAGTTCAGCGATGGCGAGTCCCCTGAGGTGACCGGCCTGCAGCTGGGCACACCTGAGGGTGATATCCGTGTGGAGGCTGACGCCTACCTCGCTGCCTGCGATGTGCCTGGGATTCAGAAGCTGTTGCCGCAGGCCTGGCGCCGCTTCCCCCAGTTCGATGCCATTCATCAACTGGAGGCTGTGCCGGTGGCCACCGTGCAGCTGCGTTACGACGGCTGGGTGACTGAATTGGGGGAATCGCAGGAGGCCCAGCGCCGGGATGTGGCGACGCCCACCGGTCTGAACAACCTGCTTTACACGGCCGATGCCGATTTCAGCTGCTTTGCTGATCTGGCCCTGGCCAGCCCAGAGGATTACCGCAAGGAGGGGACAGGGTCCCTGCTGCAATGCGTGCTGACCCCTGGAGATCCCTGGATTCCCAAATCCGTGGACGAGATCGTGGCTCACACCGATCGCCAGGTGCGTGCCTTGTTCCCTTCCGCCAAGGATCTCAAGCTCACCTGGAGCAATGTGGTGAAGCTGGCTCAATCGCTCTACCGCGAAGCTCCGGGGATGGAGCCCTACCGGCCCGATCAACGCACGCCGATCCCGAACTTCTTCCTCGCCGGCAGCTACACCCGTCAGGACTACATCGATTCGATGGAAGGGGCCACGATGAGTGGTCATCTGGCGGCAGCCGCCATCCTGAATCAGCCCGTTAGGCTCGCCACCAACGCAGCTGTGGCTTGATGGGACGCTGGCTCGACCACTCCGTCACCACTGACGTTCAGGCGCCGGCTGAGCAGGTCTGGGCCGTCTGGAGCGATCTCGAGGCCATGCCCAGGTGGATGCGCTGGATCGAATCGGTGAAAACCCTCGATGATCCGGATCTCACCGACTGGACTCTGGCGGCCCAGGGGTTTCGTTTTCACTGGAAAGCCCGGATCACCCAACGGGTGGAAGCTCAGCAGTTGCACTGGGAATCCGTTGGCGGGCTTCCCACCAAGGGTGCGGTTCGCTTCTACCCCGAGACCGCTGACCGCACGGTGGTGAAGCTCAGCGTCAGCTACGAATTGCCGAGGGTCTTGGCACCGTTGATGGAGCCCAGCATCCTGGGGGGGATTGTCACGAAGGAGCTGCAGGCCAACCTTGATCGTTTTCGGGATCTGGTGGAAGAGGGGGGCTGAGCTAGCTCTGAAGTCCGGCCTGCTGGCTGGTGTGGTGGCTCTTGGCGCCTGCGGTGGCCCTGGACCTTCGGTGTCAACCTCCACCTTGCCTCCAGCGCCAACCCCTGAGATTGAGCCCCCCGCGCCGATCGTCACGCCCTCCCCGGATCTGGGCCTGATTCCATTGCCGTCGGTCCGGGACGTCCGCGAGGCCGCTCCGGCCGGCCGGCCTGATCCGTTCCAACCATTGCCAGCAGTTTCCGGAGCTACGACCAGCGCTGATGCTGCCGCTGCCATCGATCCCACCACCGGTCTGACGCTGACCGGTGTGATGTTGGTGGGGCCGCAGCGCCGTGCTCTGGTCCAGTCCGCCGCTGGTAGCGCCGTGCTCTGCATCGGGGCTGATGGACGTTGTGCTGCGGATGATCCGCAGGTGCTGCCGGAGACCTGGTCGGTCCTGGCCATCGACGTGCAGCGCGGCTGCCTTCAGTTGGCGCAGGATGGCGAACCGCGGGAGGCTATCTGTCTCAGTTGAGCCCGTTCAGCTCAGCAGCTGGCAGCAGGCATCCACCAACCCCTCCAGATCATGGGGGTCGGCTTCTGCGTCGACGCGACCGAACCACTCGCGGCAGCTCCGGCTGGTCTGGGGGCCGATGGAGACGATTTTCGCCGAGGTCAGCCGCTCAACCCAGCCTGGGCCGAAGCGCTGCCGCAGCAGTTGTGCCGTGTGGGCGGCCGTCTTGCCGCTGCTGAACAGCAGCGCATCCACTGTTCCCTCGGCCAGAGCATCAGCGGTGCTGTCCGGCATGGCGTCGGGACAGCGGGATTCGTAGGCCGCCACCTCCACAACCCTTACTCCCGCGTCTCCAAAGGCCTCCGCCAGCACGGTTCTGCCGCCGCTCTGCACCCGCGGCAGCAGCATCCGCAGGCCGTAGCCGGAAACGGGAAAGTGTTCGATCAGGCTGTCGGCCACGAAGCTTGGCGGCACGAAATCCGCTTCGGCTCCGAGTTCTTCCAGGGCCCTGGCGGTCTTGCGACCAACGGCGGCGATGCGCAGATTGGCCGGACGCCGCAACAGGCTGCTGCCACGGCGTTGCAACCGCTGTTCCACCGCCTGCACTCCATTGGCACTGGAGACCACCAGCCAGTGGAAGTCCTCCAGCTCTGAGAGGGCATCATCCAGCGGTCCCCAGTCGTCCGGGGGGCCGATCACCAGGGCGGGGAGGTCGAGGACCTGGGCGCCCTGGCTTTCCAGCAGTCGCCTGGCTTCTCCCTGCTGGTCGGCGGCGCGGGTCACCACCACCGTGCGGTTCTGCAGCTGCTGGCTCAAGCGATGGGCTCCAAATCCAGCTTGACAATGCCCTGGGCTTTGCTGCGCAAGGCCTGGGCTTCTGCCGGTCGACCCTGGGTCTGCAGCAGGGTGATGGCCGTGCGGAAGGCGGCGCGGGCGCCTTCGATGTCACCCCCCAGCAGCAGGGCAACAGCTCGGTTCTGATGGCAGGCGGCGTTGTCGGGGTCGAGCTCCATGGCACGGCTGTAGGCCTCGAGAGCCGCAGCGATGTCGCCGCGGCGTCGCTGCATCAGGCCAAGGTTGTACCAACCGAGGGCCACTTCCGGTGCCCGTTGGGTGGCGGTCTGGGTCAGGGCAATGGCTTCATCCAGGTCGCCTTGTTCCATCAGCTGGGCTGCCAGGTTGAGGCGTGCCCCCAGGCTGATGCGGGTATCGAGGGGAATCTCCAGGGCCTTGCGGTAACAGGCCACGGCATCGATGGGATCGCTGGGGCTGAGGGCCAGGCCCAGATGAAGCAGCAACTCATACCGTTCCGTGCTGTCGCCTGCGGCTTGATCCAGCCCGCGGCGCAGCAGCGGGATGGCCTGGTCGTGCTGGCCCTCGCTGATCATCAGTCCACCCAGCTTGGCGCTGGCGTAGGGATCCCCGGGATGGGAGTCCAGTTCGCTCTGCATGGCCTGGCGCAAACGCTCGGCTTTATCGGTACCGGCGAGCAGTTCCGGCCGGTAGCCGTCGTGAAGGATGGCTGGTTCGCTGCAGTCGGCGATGCGCCATTGGGGTTCACTGGCCAGCAGCTCCCCAACGCTGTCGTCGATCATTGAGTGATAAGGCCGGCTCCAGCGGATAGCGGGATGACGGCGAAACAGACGGCTGACGCTGGAGTAGGGCGCCATGGCGGCACCCACCTCATAACGCAGCAGATTGATCACCAGCACATCGGGCTGGGCCATCAGAGCTCTGAGGCTGGGGATCACCTCCGGTCGCAGCTGTTCATCGGCATCCAGCACCAGCACCCAGTCCCCCTTGAGGAAGGTGAGGGCGGTGTTGCGGGCGGGGGCGAAATCGCCCGGCCATTCCACCTGCTCCACCCGGGCACCGGCCGCCTCTGCCACAGCGATGGTGGCGTCGGTGGATCCGGTGTCCACCACCACCATCTCGTTAGCGAGCTCCCGCACAGAGGCAAGGCAACCCGCCAGCCGCGCCTCCTCGTTGCGCACGATCATCGAGAAGCTGAGCATCGCCGGCGGCTCTTGTTGGCGGGAGGTTAGGCCGCTCAGTCGGTGAAGTCGCTGCTCTGAGGGCTTTCCGCCTGGGGGTGCAGCAGGTGGCTGAGCAGCTGGCGCTGGGCCTCCGGCATCTGTCCCGGGCTGAAGCCTGCCGCAATCGAGGGGTGCAGCACCGAGCCCAACTCCTCCCAGAGATAGGGACTGCCGTAGACGATCAAGCCAGCCAGCCGATCCAGCCGTTGCAGCTGTTGAACGGCAGCGCGCCAGGGCTCCTGGCGGTCGCGTTCACCGCGGAAGGGATTCCCCCGTGAAAACAGCTGCAGCAAGACCGGGCCATCGCCCAGTCGCTCCAGTGCCAGAGGGGCGTCGGGGTCGTCCTGCCAGGGGGAGACTCCGACGCCGTGAACCACAACGCTTCGGTATCCATGCTGTTCCGGCAGACGCAGTGCCGGGGCTGCACCGTTCAGAGCGGGGCAGGGCCAGGCGGCGTCGACCCGGACCAGGTTGATGCCTGCGCCGGCAGGGATGGCCGCAGGACACGACTGTTCCAGGCTGACGGCCACCAGCTGCTGCTCCAGCTGCCGTTCATCACGGCTTGGCAAAGGAAGCGCTGGTGCTGCTGGTGGCTGCACCTTTGTCAGTGCCTCACGTCGCCGCCGCAGGGCATCGTGCAGCCGTTGGATCGGGATGCGTCCCTGGGCGATGGCCTGACGAATGCCGGAGATGGCGGCATCGGCATCGGCGGGCATCAGGATCAGATCAGCGCCGGCTTCAAAGGCCAGCACCGCAGCATCCGCTGGTCCATGGCGGGCGGTGATGGCTTCCATCACCAGGGCGTCCGTCACCACCAGACCGTTGAAGCCCAACGCGCCGCGCAGCAGGTCGGTGAGCACGATGCTGGACAGGGTGGCGGGCTGCTCTGGATCCAGAAGCGGCAGCAGCAGGTGGGCGGTCATCACGCTGTCGACCCCCGCGGCGATGGCCTCACGGAAGGGCGCAAATTCCACCTGCTCCAGCCGTTCGCGGCTGTGGGGCAGCACAGGCAGGTCCAGGTGGGAATCGCTTGCGGTATCCCCATGGCCGGGGAAGTGCTTGGCACAGCCCAACACGCCGCCACGTCTCAGGCCCCGTTGAAAGGCAGCGGCCAGAGCGCCGGCGGTTGTGGGGTCTTCACCCCAGGCCCGCACGTTGATCACCGGATTGGCCGGGTTGTTGTTGACGTCGCAGACCGGGCCTAGCACCCAGTTCAATCCGCAGCGCCTGGCCTGGTCTGCTGTGCAGTGGCCATAACGCTCCGCCAGGGCGATGGCCTGGTCTGGATCGTTCGGGTGCAGCCGCCCCAGGGCGAGGGGGGGCACCAGCCAGCTCGCGCCATCAAATCGCTGACCGACGCCCTCTTCCACATCGGCGCAGAACAGCAACTGCTGAGCACTCCAATTCTGCAGCTGGCGGGTGCGTTGCTGCAGTTCCACCGCGCTGCCCCCCAGCAGGATCACACCGCCGACGCCGGCCTTCAGGTGTCGCTCCAGTTCGCTGTTGCTGAGCTCCCATTGGGGGTAGCGCCGTTGTTGATCATCCAGGTGGCCGCTGGCGCGCACCACCAGCAGCTCAGCCACCTGCCGTTGCAGCGGATCAGTCAGCTGGCAGCTCATCACTTCCCGCTGGAATCTCTCCTCGTTCCTTGCGCTCGTCCTCGAGCCTGTTGAGCAGTCCCAGCACGGAGGTGCCCTTTTCGATGCCGCGGTCCAACTGGAACACCACCTCCGGTGCGCGGCGCATCTGCAGCCGCCTGCCGAGTTCCCCCCGCAGATAGCCGCTGGCGGCTTGCAGCCCCTCCATCACCTGGGGTTGGCTGGACTGATCGCCAAAGATGCTGACGAAGATCTTGCAGTGCTGCAGATCGCCGGACACTTCCACCTCGGTGATGCTCACCATGCTCTGGTGCACGCGCTCATCGCGGATGCCGTTGATCATCAACTCACTGACTTCTTTGCGGATCAAGGCCGCGACACGCTCAACTCGTCGCCCCTGTGCCATCACGCCATCGGTGCTGACGTCACCATGGCACGCAGCACCAGGCTCAGGCTGATGAAACCGCTGATCAGCGCACCGATCAAGGCCACGGCGGTGACGGGATTGCTGCGTCGCTGGGCCAGGGGCTCAGCAACGGAATTCATCACACCGAGGGTGAACGCCACCAGATAACGGGGATAGCGGGTGACGTTGAGAAAGAACTCCCGCATGGGCTGGCGGCTGTTGGAATCTGCTGGCTACTCTGCCTGGCCCATGGATCCATTGGCCATGCTGGAGCTCCATCAATTCCGCCATTCCGCCTTCTGCCTGAAGGTGCGCATGGTGCTGCAGGCTAAAGGGCTCAGCTACCGCACGGTGGAGGTGACCCCCGGCATTGGCCAGGTGGCGGTGTTCCGTCTTTCCGGACAGCGGCAGGTGCCGGTGTTGGTGGATGGCGATCAGGTGCTGGCCGATTCCTCTTCCATTGCCCGTTATCTGGACCAGCGTGCGGCTGATCCCGCTCTGATTCCTTCAGATCCGCGCCAGGCGGCTCAGATGCACCTGCTGGAAGACTGGGCCGATACCACCCTGTCCATGGCCGGTCGCACGGCGCTGGTGCAGGCCGCGGCGCTCGATCCAGAGCTGCGGGTTGCCCTGCTGCCCGACGACCTGCCGGACCCCGTGCGGTCGGTGATGGGGGCGATCCCCGGCGGCTGGGTCAACAACGTGAGCGAACTGGTGAACCAGGGGGAGCGTGCTGATTTATTGGCGAGCCTGGAGCAGCTGGCCGTATCCGTGCAGTCCACGCCCTGGTTGGTGGGGGACAGCATGACCTTGGCCGATATCGCTGTGGCGGCGCAGCTGTCACTGTTGCGCTTCCCCTCTTCTGCGGGGTCGGCCCTGGCCGGCAAGGGGGTGCCTGGGCTGAGCGATCACCCCAAGCTGCAGCCCTTGTTCGCCTGGAGGGATCAATTGGAATTCAAACTGATGGAACGGACGTTGGAGGAGGTGTGAGCGGGATCGATTTGCTCACTGTCGCGTAAAGCCAATCTTTAGTTTTTGGCGGTGAGGCTTTGCGGGGCTAGAAACAGACAATCAATTGTTTTTCAGTCTTGAAAAATATAATCTTTGCTTCAAAAAGTTACGATAGAAAAGGTAAAATTCATGAGTCAATTGAGCATCACAATCGCGATGTGGCGGACCATTTTCGTCGCGAAAAATTCGACAAGATGAAAGAGAACCCCTATTCGTTTTTCAGGGGATCAAATCACATTTTCTGGTCTGATTTTGCTGGTGACTGGCAGATCAATCGTTTCGGAGGAAGTGCTTTTTCGCGCACTTGGATTGAAGGGGACTCCCATGTCTACAATATGGGTGCTTATTTGAACAATGCCGGTCATGTTGCCTTTGGCTTTGACGATTATGATGACGCCCTCGTAGCTGATTACCAGTACGACATTTGGCGTTTTTGTACAAGCATGGTTTTAGATGCCTGGCAAAACGAGAGGTTTGGCGATCAGGAGCTTACTGAGGCGATTCAGATTTTCGCTAAAACGTATTTAAAGACAATTACTTCTTTTGATCGGGTAGATCTGTTTTCGGCGTCGTTTAACCAGGGCAACACCTGTAAGCCCCTCTCCAAGTTTTTGGCCAAAACGTCAAAGAAATACAGTCGTGAGCGCATGCTCGGTAAATGGACTGAAGTCAGCGACGGGAACGTTCGTAAATTCCGTGTTATTGAAGGGAAGCTGTCTCCCGTCGATACCGAGACACGGAAGAAGATTGTGCAGGCTTTTCAGGGCTACTTGAGCACAATTCCCAAGGAATTTGCTGTGGTGAGTGACCTGCACAACAAGATTCTTGATGTTGCGGAGCGTCGAGGCGCTGGAACGGGTTCGCTGGGGCTCAAGCGTTATTACGTTCTGATCGCAGGGAATACTGAGCATGTCTATAATGATTTGATTCTGGACGTGAAGCAGCAGGAACATCCAACTGCTTTTACCTATTTAAGTGACGAGGAGGTTAAAGAATATGAATACAATTTTGAAAATCATGCCCATCGGCACGCTGAGGCGTACAAGGCCCTGGCCGAACATCCGGATCAGCATCTTGGCTGGTTGAGTCTCGATGGTGATTGTTTCTCGGTTCGGGAGCGGTCGCCGTTTAAAAATGACTTCCCAACGGAGACACTGGAGAAAACCAAGAACTACTACCGGATGGCAAGTCAATGGGCGGAAATTATGGCCACCAAGCACTTGCGTGCTGCCAGGCGTTTGAATCACTCTGTCGATCAATATGTCTTTGAAGCGACCATCAATCGGATCTCCCGGGACCGAGAAGAGGAGTTCGCGATTTTCACAGCAAGGATTGCCAAATCCTATGCAAAGCAGGTGAGAAAAGATTGGTTGTATTTCTGTGAGGGTTTCTGAGGACTGTCGAGGATTGTGATCCGTTCTCGTTATGGGATCGGTTGCATCGTGAGTTGATAACGGTGAACGCTGACAGCCTTGTTGGTGATGGTCTGTCCCGGATCTGGGTAACGCGCCTGCCATTGATCCCCGCAGATCGCTTCACCGCAGCGCCTGTAACGGCTGAGGGTTTCGATCCGGCTCAGCCGCGGCGGGCCGGGGGCATGCAGGATCTGCAGCACCAATTCATCGGCCAGGAAGGTGTCGGTGCTCGGGC
>CAJWIC010000011.1 GCA_913040905.1 uncultured Synechococcus sp.
CACGACGACCTGCCGGCGATGGATGACGACGACCTGCGGCGTGGACGCCCCACGAACCACAAGGTCTACGGCGAAGCTGTTGCGATCCTGGCCGGTGACGCGTTGCTGACCCGGGCCTTCGAAATGGTGGCGCTGCGCAGTCCGGGGATCCAGCCCGAGCGTTTGCTCAAAGTTGTTGGAGAGCTGTCGCTGGTGGCGGGAGCTCCTGGTCTGGTGGGTGGTCAGGTGGTGGATCTGGAAAGTGAAGGTCAAGATGTTGATCTTGAAACGCTCGAGTACATCCACCTCCACAAAACCGGCGCACTGTTGAGCGCCTGCGTCATCACCGGCGCCATGATCGGAGGTGCTGATGATGCGCTGATCAAGGCCCTGCGGACCTACGCCCGGGGGATCGGCCTGGCATTTCAGATCATTGACGACATTCTCGACATCACGGCCAGCAGTGAGGTGCTGGGCAAAACAGCCGGCAAGGACCTCGTTGCCGACAAAACCACCTATCCCAAGCTGCTTGGGCTCGAGGAATCCCGCAAACGGGCCGCGGATCTGGTGCGGGAGGCCAAGGAGATTCTCAATCCATGGGCAGACAAAGCCCAGCCGCTGCTGGCTCTGGCGGACTACATCACGAGCCGTGATCGATGATTGACGCCGCTCCACCCCATGCTGTCCTGCAGGAGTTCCTGGACAACAGCTGCCTGGCCTGGGGGCTGATTGCCTGCGGAATCGCCCAGTTGTCCAAGCTGGTCATTGAGTTGATCGTTCATCGTCGCTGGCGTCCAGCGGTGTTGATAGAAACCGGTGGAATGCCCTCCAGTCATTCAGCGCTGGTGACCGGTACGGCGGCCTGCATTGGATGGACCCTCGGGTTTGATCACCCGTTGTTTGCACTCGCCGCCATGGTCAGCTTCGTGGTGATGTACGACGCCAGCGGCATTCGACGGGCGGCGGGTTTCACGGCCGAACGGGTCAATGCCCTGCCGGTGGAACTCTGGTCAACAGCCCCTGAAAAACCCTTGAAGGAAAGCCTTGGTCACAGTCGCTTGCAGGTGTTGGTGGGCAGCCTGATCGGTCCAGCGGTGGCCTTGCCGGGGTTGGTGCTGCTTGGATCGCCATGGCATCTGGCCACCGGCCTGCGGGCAGCACTGGGGTGAGCAGCGAGGCCCATCTCTCCGCCGATCTCACGGATGATCAGCGCAAGGCTGCCGAGGCTTTCGCGGACTGGCTGACATCACCAGCGGATGGAACCCCCTTTGTCCTGAGCGGTTTCGCTGGCAGCGGCAAGACATTCCTGTCGATGCGCCTGCTGCGGCAGGTGGAAGCGAGCGGTTTGTGTTGGACCGTCGTCGCGCCAACCCACAAAGCGGTGGGTGTCTTGCGCCAGGCCCTGGAGTTGGAGGGGCTCCAACCCACCTGGTATCCCTCCACCATTCACCGCTTGCTGCGGCTGAAGCTGAAACGCTCCGCGGATGCTGAACTCTGCGAACCCACCGAGCAGACGGCGATGGCCCTGGAGAACCTGGGCCTGGTGCTGATCGATGAGGCCTCGATGGTCGACAGCACCCTCTTGGGTATCGCCCTCCAGTGCGCCCACCCGTTCAAAACCCGGCTGGTGTTTGTCGGTGATCCGGCTCAGCTGCCGCCGGTCGGCGAGGACTCCAGCCCTGTGTTTGCCATGCAACGGGCCAGTGCTTCAACCCTGAAGGAGGTGGTCCGTCATCAGGGTCCGGTGCTTCAGCTCGCCAGCCGTCTGCGGGATGGAGGACTCCCCTGCCAGAACCCACCCGCGTTGCCGCCGATCCGCGATGACCGTGGTCAGGTGCGCTGTCTGCCCCAGAAGGACTGGCTTGATCACGCCCGTCAGGCTCTGCGCCAGGCCTCACTCCAGGACAACCCGGATGCCGCCAGGATCCTTTGTTACACCAATCGCACGCTTGAGCGCCTGGTTCCCCTGGCACGGCGTGCCATCCATGGGGAGATGGCTGATCAGATGGCGGTGCTGCCTGGAGAGGTGCTGATCAGTCGGTCGGCGGTGATGGCGCCAGCATCCAGGGATGGTGAAGAGACCGGTGAGGAGCCAGACATGGTGCTGGGTTCCAACCGTGAAGTGATTGTCAGGGATGTGACCCCTGAGTCCTGTGATCTGATGGATTTCGGCCTTTCCCCGGCGGATGGGGCCGTGCCCGTGATTGAAACCCTGTCGGCTCAGGTGTCAGCGGGGGAGATGGAGCTTTGTTTGAGACTCCAGCCACCCGTCGGCAGCGAGGCCCGCCGTGAGCTCGATCGGGTGATGCAGCGGCTGCGTCAGCAGGCCCGGGACGCGGGCCAGAAAAACGGTCGGGCCCTCTGGCGGCGTTATTTCCTTCTTCGTGATGCCTTCGCTTCCCTTGGCCCGGCGGCGGTTCTGACGGTGCATCGCAGTCAGGGCAGCAGTTTCGGGGAGGTCTTCGTGGCACCGGATGTCTTCCGTGCCGATGCAGCCATCCGACAGCAACTCTGTTACGTCGCTGTCTCCCGAGCCCGCACCGGTGTCTGGCTGATCGGCGGAACGGCCAGCGCTGCCACCGAGCGTGCCTGGCGCCATGTGTTCGCGTCCACGCTGTCGGCTTCCTGAGAACGCGCTGACGTCGTGCGAGCCAAGGGCCATCCTTGCGGGCCCTTCGCTTGCCTGGACTACAGCCTCAGGATCAGAGCTGCGAGACCGATGCAGACCCCGAGGCTGATCACGCCGAGGAGGGCTCGCCAGAAGGCTTTGTCCTGTGGATCAAGCAAGTTCCCAGCCATCTCTCCGTGCCGTCAGTGGCGCACCTCAAACCAATCATCACCGGTTACCGGCAGCTGGCTCAGCTGAACCCGCAGCACCTGTGCTCCCGGCGGGCCCTGCTCGCACCAGGCCCGCAGCTCTGAAATCGCCAGGGGAGGCCCCTCGGCCTGCACTTCAACACTGCCGTCTCGGAGGTTGCGAACCCAACCCCGCAATCCGAGGTCCAGTGCGCGCCGATTGCAGCTGGCTCGAAAACCAACCCCTTGAACCCGTCCATGGATCAGCAGCCGCCAGCGCTCCAGGAAGGGCTGCAGCCGGCCGGCCTGGGATCGGTTGACGAACCGCCTGGCTATGGCATCGGCTCTGCTGCGAGTGCGTCGCGCCATCGGGAGCAGATCATCGAAGAGCTGGCCCAGTGCAGGTGAATCCAGCTGGCGTGAATCCTCTGAGTGCCCCATCCCTCCGGTGCCTGTCCGGTTCTCCATCCTTCAATGTCCCACAGCACGGAGCCGGCCGATGCTGGTCGGCTGTGGCTCAGGCTCCAGCGATGAAACTCGTGGCCCCGCATGCACTCACCCCGCCGCAGCAGCATCCCGTCCTGACGTGGCGTCATCCGGCGGTAGCCCACCTGCAATGCACCCCGGTGGGCGCTGAACGGCAGGAGTCCTGCCATGGGATGCGGCATGCCGTTGAGGTCATTCAGCTGCTGACCCAGCAACAACATGCCCCCGCATTCGGCATAGATCGGACGTTGTTGGGCAAATGTCCGGATGGCGGTCAGGCTGATGCGGC
Organism: uncultured Synechococcus sp.; assembly: GCA_913040905.1. The sequence continues at coordinate 3,551 of CAJWIC010000011.1, forward strand.
ACTGCCCCAGCTGCTCAGCGTGCTGCTCCGGAAAGCCACCGGGCAGGATCAGGCCCCGGGCAGCGGCGGGAAGAGGTTCATCGGCGAGGGGGCTCCATGGCAGCAGGGGCATGGCCATGCGTTCCAGCAGTTCGCCTGTCTCGGCGTAGCGGAAGTGAAAGGCCTCATCCACCGCCACCGCCACCGGCAGCGTCGGCCCGCTGATCGGAGCAAATGCGTCCAGCGGTGGTGCCCCCGTTCGGGGAGCCTGCATCAGGGTCAACCACGTCGAGACGTCGAGGTGCTCCTCCGCGAGCTGCGCCCAACGCTCAAGGCGCTGTTCTGGATGCTTCAGTTCGTGGGCCGGGGCCAGACCCAGGTGTCGTCCGGGGAGTGCCAGGTCATCACTTCTCGGCAGGCAGCCCAGCAGGGGCATGCGGATCGCATCGAGAACCTCCTGCAGCAGCTCACGATGACGTTGGCTGCTCACCCTGTTCAGCACGACACCGGCCAGGGTCAGCTCCGGGTCGTGATCACGGAAGCCTTGGACGAGGGCCCCCAGTGATGCGGCCTGTCCACCGGCGTCAACCACCAGAACCACCGGCAACCGCAGTTGTTTTGCGACAGCTGCAGTGCTGCCGGCTTCACTGCAGCCGATACCGTCAAACAGTCCCATGACCCCCTCAACCAGGGCCAGATCTCGCTGACTCCCATAACCGTGAAAGGCCCGTTCAACCCAGGCCTCTCCGCAGAGATTGATGTCGAGATTGCGGCAGGGATGCCCTGCTGCAGCACTCAGAAGTTGTGGATCGAGATAATCCGGCCCGACCTTGAATGGCTGGATGCTGTGGCCCTGGGCGCGAGCCCAGGCCAACAGGGAGAGGGTCAGCAGCGTCTTACCGCTACCGCTGGCCGGTGCAGCGATGACAACGGCCATAGCGGATGGTCCTTGGTCAGCTGAGCAGCCTGGCAGCCAGCGGAGCCGCAGCGGCCAGCAATGGATTGGTGGAGTCGTGTCCGCCACTCAGCAGCCTGGCTACATCCATTTCCGGTGAGGCGTGCTGAACCGACACGATCTCCTCATGCAGCTCGAGGCTGGCCATTCCCCCACCCTCAAGGCGCATGCAGCCACCGGATTCCGCACAGAGGATCACGCAGACACCCTGGCCTTGCTCCGGCTGGCAGATCAGGCGCAGGCCGACCATCTGTCCGGCGTGAACGCTGGGTTGGCCGGTGGGGACGGTCATCAGCTGAAAGCGGATGTCAGCCCCGTCATGGCGGCTGAACTGGGCCGTGACCCCTTCCTCGGAGATCTCACTTCGCTGCAACTGCCAGCCGAGACGATCGGCAATCCAGGCCGCCATCAGCAACCCCTGCGCTGGATGGTGACCTTCCACGTCGATGTCCAGCTGCTTGATGTGGCAGAGAGCATCCCGACGGTTCGGTGGGTCAAACACCATCGCCAGGGTTTCGCGCCAGCTGCGCAGACGCAGCCAGTTGAGGTCATTCACCGCCTGACCGGACTCCACGCGTGACCGCAGCAGGTTGAGGCAGTGGCCCGGGTTGCCGACGGCGGTGTCGATGATCAGGCGCCTGGGAGCGCAGGCCAGCTGTTCCATCAGGTCGGGGGCTTCATCGAGGAATCCGTTCCACCAGACCCAGGCCGGCATGGAGGGTGGCAGCAGCGGCTGAAGGATCGACATGCCGTCTCGCAGGGCATCGTGGCCACCCCGCAACACCACCACATCGCCACAGGCGGTGGTTCCTCCTCCCTCTTCAGGCAAGGGGCAGTAAGCGGCTACAAGCGTTTCGAGTCCCTGGTGGGTGTTGATGGTCGGCGCCAGGGTGATCAATCGTCGGGGCTGGAGTTCACTCAGGGCCGGGTCGATGTACTGCCCGCGCAGATCGTCCGCCAAGGTGTCACCGTTGAGCTGGGCGACGGCAGCGATCAGCTCTCCGGCGGTGGGTGGTGTGCTCAGGGGCAGATCGGTGTCGACCACGGCCTGGCGACCGGCCTCCAGCAGCGCATCGGATTGCTGTCCGGTGATCGGTCCGTTGAGCCGGCCGCAACGCACCAGTTGCTGTTCCGCCCAGGCGGGTTGCCAGATCAGCAGGCTGAAGGTGTTGGCACCGGAGCCCGTGTTGCCTTGCTGTTCCGTTGACCAGAGCTGTTCCAGGTAGGTGGGCACCTCGGAGGGTGCCAGTTCAAGCGGGGTCTGAAGAGTGAGCTGGGGAGACATCGGGATCGAGGGTTGAGGTGTGGCGAGTTCAGTTGGCGTCAGGGACGACGCCAGAGCAGTCCGTCTCGGGCCAGCAGGGCATCAGCGGCGGCAGGTCCCCAGGTGCGGGATTCGTAGGGGTGAATCGGAAGCTGCCACGGGCTGTCTTCAATCAGCTCCAGCAGCGGCGTGTAAAGACGCCAGGCCGCCTCCACCTCATCGCTGCGGGTGAACAGGGTCGGATCGCTGAGCATGGCGTCCGCCAGCAGGCGCACATAGCCCTCATCGGAGGGCTCTCCGAAGGACTCGTCGTAGGAGAACTCCATGTCAATCGGACGGCTGCGCATGCCGGAACCGGGGGATTTCACTTCAAAGCGGAATTCCGCACCTTCGTCGGGTTGGATGCGCAGGATCAGCTGGTTGGCCGTCGGGCCGCCGGTGGCTGCATCGAACAGATGCACCGGTGCTTCGCGGAAGGTGAGCACCACTTCGCTGAGGCGCTTGGCCAGCCGCTTGCCGGTACGCACGTAGAAGGGAACCCCCTGCCAGCGCCAGTTGTCGACAAACAGCTTCATGGCGACGTAGGTCTCGGTGGTGCTGTTCGGATCGACGCCCGGTTCCTGGCGGTACCCCGCCAGGGGGGCGTCATGGCTGCCGCCGGGGCTGTACTGACCGCGGATGCAGCAGTTCCAGGGCTCCTGCTCATCGGCCAGTCGTGCCGCCTGCAGCACCTTGGCCTTTTCGTTGCGGATCGCTTCCGGATCAAAGCGACCAGGCGGTTCCATGGCTGTGATGGCCAGCATCTGGGTGAGGTGGTTCTGCACCATGTCCCGCAGGGCGCCGGAGGTCTCGTAATACCCGGCCCGCTCCTCGACCCCGACGGTTTCGGCTGCGGTGATCTGAACACTGGAGATGTAGTTCCGGTTCCAGATCGGTTCGAAAATGGTGTTGGCGAAGCGCAACACCATGATGTTCTGGACGGTCTCCTTGCCCAGGTAGTGGTCGATTCTGAAGATCTGGTTCTCCTGGCCACAGCTCTTCACGACGCGGTTCAGGGCTTGCGCACTGCCGTAATCACGGCCGAAGGGCTTCTCGATCACCACCCGGCTGCGCAGGGGATCCTTCAGCAGTCCGGCATCCGCCAGGGCACGACAGCCACTGCCGTAGAACTTCGGTGATACCGAAAGGTAAAAGGTCCGGTTTCCGCGGGTGGCGCACTGCTGATCGATGGTTGCCAGTCGACCGCCAAGGCGGACCACGTCGTCCGGTTGCTGCAGATCGACGGGTTCGTAGTAGAGCTTTGAGACGAACTGATCCCAGGCCTCCGGGTTCTCCGCAATCTTGCTGGCCAGGGCCTCGGCCATTTTTCCCCGAAACTCCTCATCGCTCCAGGGCCGGCGGGCGCAGCCGAGCAGGGCGAATTCGCTGGGAAGTCGCCGTTGCTTGAACAGTTCGAACAGCGCCGGGACCAATTTGCGGTGGGTCAGGTCACCACTGGCGCCGAAAATCACCAGACATTGGGGTGCGATGACGCGTTCCTGTCGGAGTCCGACCCGCAGGGGATTGGTGGCGGTGGCGACCATCGAGCCTTGGCATCTGTCGACGGTTTAGGCACGGAAGTGGAAATCAACAGTGCCCCAGATCAACCAAGCCTGTTTTTTGGGCCGTTTTGTTGCCAAGCGAAAAAAAAAGACCGCCCGAGGGCGGTCCGCAGGATTTGATCCACCGCTTTGACGCGGATCAATAGGTTTCGACGTGCCAGCGATCGGCTTTCTTGAGCTGAGGGCGCAGTTCGGACCAGTCCAGACCCTTAGCGGCGGCAGCAGCAGTCATCGCTTCATCGATGCCGGGCTCCATACCGCGCAGACCACACATGTAAACGTGGGTCTTGGGGTTCTCAATCATCGCGAAGATCTCGTCGGCATGCTCCAGGACGCGGTCCTGGATGTACATCCGGCCACCCTTGGCGTTCTGTTGCTCCCGACTGATCGCTTTGGTGTAGCGGAAGTTGTCGGGGAACTCCTTTTCGTAGTGGAGGAAATCTGCGTCATAGAGAAGGTTTCCGGTTTTCGGAGCACCCATGAACAACCAGGCTTTTCCACGGAAGGTCCAGCCGTTGGCCTCGCGCTCGCGCGGTTCGAACATGCGACGGATGTAGGTGCGCATGGGGGCGATGCCGGTGCCGGTGGCCAGCATGATGATGTTGGCGTCTTCGTCGTCAGGCAGGAGCATCTCCTTGCCCACGGGACCGGTGATCTTCACCTTGGAACCGGGCTCGATATCGCAGAGGTAGGTGGAGCAGACGCCGTAGATCTGCTCGCCAGCCTCGTTTTTGTACTCAAGCTGACGCACACACAAGGACACGGTGTTGTCCTGATAGTTGTCGCCGTGACGGGTGCTGGCGATGGAGTACAGCCGCAGCTTGTGGGGTTTGCCGTTGGCGTCTTCACCCTCAGGAATGATGCCGATGCTCTGACCCTCGACGTACTGCAGTTGGGGATCGCCGCCGGACAGATCGAAGGTGATGTGCTGGACCCGACCGATGCCGCCTTCCTCCACCAGGGAGTAGTTCTCGGTGACAGTGCCAAGAAAGGGCGTCTTGGGTTTGTAGGTGTTGACCGGAACGTTGGCGTGCGGCTTCTTTTTGGGGGCGGGTGAAGAGGTCACGGCTTGCGGAGCGGGGGCGCTGGACGCGGCCACCGGCACCGCGGGGGATTCCTCGCCGGCGGGTGACACGCTAATGATTCTGGCGCCAGAGGCTGACAGCCGCTTGTAGAGGTTATTGAGTCCACTCATTGCCACCTGGTAGGTCTGAACCACTGACGGACCTGATCCAGCCTGAATGCCACTGGCGACAACGGTGAACAGGGACGAGGAAGTTCCACCCGCTGTGGCAACGGACACCCGCATTTGACGACGTTTTTGGTGGCGCGACTATAGGGGGGCTTCTTGGAAAGGCTCGATTCAGTTGCCGTTTGCCACATCTGGTGATGTCGCCTGGACGACGTCCGTAAGATCTGAACGGACCAGCCCTGAAGATCAGATCCGTTGACGCCTCTCCAGACGCTGTTTCCAGGTGGATCCCGCTCCTCCACCCGTCAAGGTGAAACCATTGAGCAGACGATGGAGCGTCTGCCCGGTGGAGCGCGTCGCCTGGCGGTTCAGTTGAAAAGCACAATCCCCGCCGATGTGTTCTGGGATGTGCTGACGGATTACACCCATCTGGCTGATTTCATTCCCAATCTCAGCTCCAGTGAACTGGTGATGCGCGAGGGGGAAACGGTTCGTCTGCAGCAGGTGGGCAGTCAGCAACTGCTCGGGATGCGCTTTTCCGCGCAGGTTCTGCTCGAGCTGCGTGAGTTCAAGCCTGATGGCATGCTCCGTTTCCTGATGCTGAAAGGGGATTTCCGACGTTTTGAGGGCTCCTGGCAAGTCAGGAGCCTGCCGGATGGCTCGTCGTTGTTCTACGAACTGACGGTGCAGGGATGTCTGGGTATGCCGATCGGACTGATCGAACAGCGTTTGCGTGAAGACCTCAGCAGCAACCTGTTCGCTGTGGAGCGAGAAGCGCGCCGACGCCACCAAAACTGAAGGACGCCACAAATAAAAACTGAAGATTGAGCGTTTGAGAAAGTGTTTAACCCTCAAAAACGCACACTCTTTTCAAGTACCCCCAAGGGGATTCGAACCCCTGTCGCCTCCGTGAAAGGGAGGTGTCCTAGGCCTCTAGACGATGGGGGCGAGGCCGTGACTGAGGAGCCGTCTGTGCTCCTGATCACCAAGACAAACTACGGCTCGAGCTCACCCTCCGTCAAGACAGCCTGCCCCCATTCCTGCCCTTGCCCTTGCCAGATCGGGACGGTGAAGGTGAAACAGGCTCCTTCCCCTGGCTCGGAAACGACCCAGATGCGTCCCCCATGCACCTCCACGATGCGGCGGCACACCGAAAGGCCCACGCCGAACCCTGTGGTGCGATCGGAGGTCTGAGGCAGGCGGACCCGATCCAGAAAGATCCGCTGCTGCTCTTCTGTGGGGATGCCAGGTCCGCTGTCACAGACACTCACCTCAACCCTTTGACTGGTGCGGTGGAGCATGGTGAGGGTGATATGCCCGCCATTGCCGGTGTATTTGAGGGCGTTCTCCAGCAGATTCAGCAACACCTGACGCATGCGGCGCTGATCCGCGAAGACCTTGGGGAGGTCGCCGGGAATGTCGGTGCGGATCTCAACGTTCCGGCCCAGCCAGAGTTTCTCCAGTTCGAGGATGACTTCCGCCGAGACGCTGGCTAGATCCAGCCGTTGGGGATTGAACAGTGTTTCCCAGCGCGTGGTGCCCACCTCCAACAGATCCTTCGACAGGGCCTCCATCTCTTCCAGCCGCCGTGTGATCACGTCCTGGAAGCGGTTCATATCAATCTGCCCCAACCGCTGGCTTTGAAGTGCCAGAGCTGCTGCGGTCAAGGGAGTTCTCAGCTCATGGGCCACCATCCGCAGCAGCCGCTCCTGAGCGTGAATCCTGTCGATCAGGGTTTCGTTCTCCTGGCGCAGAACCAACAGCTGATCTTCGAGTTGAAGTTCCTTCTGGGTGCGGCTGCCGTCGAGTTCCGTCGGCCTCAGGCTGAGCCCTAAGCCGCTCACCACGCCGTCCTGCTGCCAGCGGGGAACCCATCCCTTGAGCTGCTGGAGGATGTTGCTGCCGGCGAAGACCTGCTTGGGTGAAGGGGACAGCTTGATCAGTGCCGGTGTGATCACGAGCCTGTGCAGCTCCAGCAATTCCGGTTGCTGGGATGGATCCGCCACCTGCAGCGTCACCTGGAATCCAACGTCGTCCCGTTCGAGGTAATGAACGACGGACCTCAGATCCGGGCCGGAGAGGTGATGGCGCGCTGCCACCAGCAGGAGTTTCAGCCGCTGGCGACCCTTGGGATCGTCCTCCCCCACGGCTCAGGATTCACGAAAACTGAGGCTTACCTTATGGGTTTTTGACTCGTCCGCCATCCGGGCTAAGACAACTGGAAGCACTCCAACGCTTCGCCGACACGGTTCATGTCGCTCTTTTCCGCGCAAAATCGTGTCCCCCTCACGAGTCCCGGTTCCAGCGCAGGGTCACCATCCATTCAGGTGGACAGCAACCTGCGCCGCTGGTTTGGTCGCAATCTTGGGATCTGGCGCTCCCGCAGGCAATACACCTTCAGCGACGACCAGGTGCTGCATGTGGATATGCATCTGAAAATGGAAGCCTTCGCAGAGCCGTCAGCCGGCGAAAGCCGCTACCGCTTCAGCTGGTGGTCGGATGAAAGTGATCAGCATTCCGACGAATTCTTCGCGCGAAAACCCTGGTACGAGCGCAGCGGTGTGATGGAGGCGACGCTCTGGGGCCATCAGCTGCAGCGCAGTCGTGGTTACCTCAACACCGATCCTGTGCGGACGCGCCTGCGCCAGGTTGATGAGCACGAAACGATTCTTGAGTCGCACTACCAGCAGTGGGACATTCTTGAGCACATCCGTCTGGTGGATCAGGACCGCTACCGCTACCGCGCCATCTACAGCTGGGAGAACGGGGAGCTGGCGATCGTTGAACATCACCACGAAATCAGGATGGCTGACCCACTCCCCCTGATCCAGGAGGACTGACCGGTCCATCGACAAGCACGACAGGCTGAACTTGAGTCAAAATCAGCTCGCTTATCACTGACGGTCCGTTGAACCTTCGCCAAAAACTCCTTGGAGCCCTGGCGGTGCAGGCCTTCCTGGCCCCCATCGGCTTTTTCGGTTCCGCGGCCCATGCCCAGCAAGCCAAGCCAGCCACCAATGAAGACATCGCCGTCTATCAGGCGATGGGCACCTCCTTTTTCTGTATGGCGGCGCTGGATGGGGTTGAGTTTCCAAAGGCACTGGGCATTTCAGCCAGTACCTATGCCCAGGCCCTGAAGGGTCGCCACGAGGGTCAGGTGGCTTCCCTCAATGGCAAAGCTCTCACCGACAAAGAGATGTTCGCTGCTGCTGAACAGCAGGTGTTACTTCGTGCCATGGCCGCATGCCCCAAGGCCATCCCCGACGATGTTCAAAGCAAGATCAAGGAAGCTCTGAAAAAGCGCGAGGCTGACTCCTGAGCCGTCTCGCCATTGTTCATTCGGCACTCACTTCTGGGACCAGTCGCGATGCGCCTGGTCCCTGCGCTCTTTTGTGGGGACGTTGCGCCAGGATCTGAGCCCTGTCCGTTGTCTACGCCATGGTCTCCGCCGCTTCGGTCCGTCTTGCGGATTACAGGCCATGGCCGTTTGTTCTCTCAACCATTCGGATGGATGTGGACATCCGCGCGGAGGATGTTGTCGTGTCCAGTCGACTGGAGCTGACGCCTCAAGAGGGTGCTGACACGCTCGAGCTCTGGGGTGTGGACCTTGAAATCTGCAGCATCAGGCTGGATGGCGAGGAACTTGCCGACGCTGCTTACAGCTACGTCGATCAGAGGCTCAGCATCACCTCGCTACCGGTCGAGCCCTTTGTTCTGGAAACCTGCTGCCGCATCGATCCCTACAACAACAGCTCACTTGAAGGGCTTTATGCCAGTGGTGGTCTGCTGAGCACCCAGTGCGAAGCGGAGGGATTCCGGCGGATCACCTTCCACCCGGATCGTCCCGATGTCCTCAGTCGTTGGACGGTGCGGATCGAGGCGCCACGTGACACCTGCCCCGTGCTGCTCAGCAATGGCAATGCCATCGCCGAGGAGGAGCTTGGCGATGGGCGCCACGCCGTCACCTGGGAGGATCCCTACCCAAAGCCCAGTTATCTGTTCGCCCTGGTGGCGGGGGATCTGCGCGAGATTCGCGATCAGTTCACCACGGCATCCGGTCGTGCGGTGACGCTGCGATTGCACGTGGAAGAGGGCGATGAGCCCTACACCGCCCATGCGATGGCATCGCTCAAGCGGTCCATGGCCTGGGATGAACAGGTGTATCAGCTCGAATACGACCTCGACGAGTACAACATCGTCGCGGTGCGCCACTTCAACATGGGCGCCATGGAGAACAAGAGTCTCAATATCTTCAATTCGAAGTTGGTGCTGGCTGATGCCGAAACAGCCACTGATGCGGAGCTGGAGCGAATCGAGAGCGTGATTGCTCACGAATATTTCCACAACTGGAGCGGTAACCGCATCACCTGCCGCGACTGGTTTCAGCTCTCCTTGAAGGAGGGCCTCACCGTCTTCCGCGATCAGAGCTTCACGGCGGATCTGCATTCAGCAGCGGTGAAACGGATCGAGGATGTGGCGATGCTGCGCAATACCCAGTTCCGGGAGGATGCCGGCCCGACGGCGCATCCGGTGAAACCGGCTGAGTACCAGGCGATCGACAATTTCTATACAACGACGATCTACGAAAAAGGCGCGGAATTGATTCGCATGCTGCAAACCCTGCTGGGGCCGGAGCGGTTCATGCGCGGGATGGCGACCTATGTGCGTCGTTTTGATGGAACAGCGGCCACTACCGAAGATTTTGTGCAATCCATTGTGGATGGTGCCGCGGAAGACGGCCAACCACTGGGGTTCGATCCGGAGCGTTTCAAGCGCTGGTATCACCAGGCCGGCACGCCCGAGCTCACGGTGCAGCGGCGCTGGGATGCGGCGACGGGTGTGTTGACCCTGGAGCTGCGCCAGAGCACCCCGCCGACCCCTGGGCAGAAGGAGAAGCAGCCGCTTGTGTTGCCGATCGCCGTGGCGCTGGTGGGTGAGCAGGGCTGCATCGGCGACGAGCAGCTGCTGGTGATGGACGGTGAGCAGGCCAGCCTGAAGCTTCAGGGTGAACCTGGGGCTGCGGCCCCGGCCCTGTCGCTGCTGCGCCGCTTCTCGGCACCGGTGAACATTCAGATGGAGCAGTCGCTGCAGGAATCCCTGCAGTTGCTGGCCCACGATGATGATCCCTTCAGCCGCTGGAATGCCGGTCAACGTCTGGCGCGTCAGGTGTTGCTGGGCCGCGCCAACGGTCAGCCCGATGCAACCGTCGAGACGGCCTTGATCGAGGCCTTGCGCCAGCGGTTGATCGCCTATGACGGCGCAGCTGGCCAGGACCTCGCCGTCCTTCTGGCCCTGCCCGGTACCGCTGAACTGGAGGCCCTGCAGTCGCCGGTGGATCCTCCGGCTCTGTACGCGGCCCAGCGGGCTTGGGTTGCGGAGCTGGGTCGTCAGCTGTCCGATCCGCTGCATCAGCTTCTGGCGGCATGCCATGGGGATTGGTCGCTGGCCTGGCCCGCCGGACAAGGGGCGCGGTCGCTGACGGGGCTGGCCTGGAGCTGGCTGGCCGCGGCCGGTGACGCTCAAGCCCGCGAACACGCTCTGGAGGCTGTGTCGGGACCGTCGATGACGCTGGCGCGGGCCGCTCTGCGGGCGTTGCAGCCCCTGGATGTAGAAGAGCGGGATCAGGCGTTGGATCGCTTCTATCAGCGCTGGCAGGACAAGCCAGTGATTCTCGATGCCTGGTTTGCTCTGGAGGCATCCGCTCCACGGCAGGATGGCCTGCAGCGCGTCCAGACCCTGCTGGAGCATCCTCGCTTTGACCCTCTGGCACCGAACTCCCTGCGAGCGGTGCTTGGGGGATTCACCGCGAATGTGCCGGTGTTCCATGCCATCGATGGCAGTGGTTATCGCTTCATGGCGGACCAGATCGCTGCGGTCGATGCCCGCAATCCAATTACGGCCTCACGCATGGCCAAGGTGTTCAGCCGTTGGCGCAGCTACGGGGCGGAGCGCCAGTCGGCCATGCGCCAGGCCATTGACGGCCTGGCAACCGCAGATTTGTCAGCGAATACAGCTGAGGTGGTGGCCATGCTCATGACGTGATGACCACCACGACAATGGCAACGCCGATCAACAGCAGGAACCATTGCAACCTCCTGCGGCTCTGCAGGGGTGCATTGCTGCCCAGTCTTTGGTTGGAGCGTCCTTGATTGGGGCGGCTGCCAGCCGCCAGTCCGCAGGATTGACAGATCAGACGACCGGCCAGAGCCCGGTCAGCCCTGAAGCGGCGGCTGCCGCAGTTCTGGCAGACACTGGTCACCTGGCAACCACGACTTACCGAACCAGCATGACGCGCCAACGCCCACAGGCTCAAGAGGGGGCTGTTCAACCGTTGCTGGAGCGTTACCCCCCAGTGCCTGCCTGATCCGGAGGGTGCGCCAAAGGGCAGGCACTGGGGGGCAACGTGATTGGACCCGTGGCACCTACCTGTCAAACGCTGAGCATGCGGTGGGAATCATTGAGTGGTTGAGCCTGATGACGCAGTGTTGATGCCACTGGCAGTGACCGCGGGTCAACGGCTGGCGACTTCAAAGCTGCTGGGTTTGCGTTGGTGCGGACGATGCTGCAGGCCGCAGGGCGTGATCCGGAAACGCCGTGGCTGCTGTGGCAGGTGGTTACAGAGGTGGCAGTGGCAGGTGCTGATCCCATTTGGTAAGCAGCCGGTCGCTGAGATGTAATTAATCACTGGAAAGAACATTCACCCCGTCAGCAATGGCGGGGTGAATGTTGCCGGTTTCTCTGTACCTCATGGAACATCAGCTGAAGCTGTCTTTGTCGTAATCAATGCTCATATTGATCTGTTGCAAGTTCGGAGGATGCCATTTAGAGTATTTGTTGATTAGTTTCCGTTTTAATGCAATTAAATGTGAATCGTTTTTTACTTCTCCTGCCGTTGGCAATTTCTTGGATTAGTTTTTCTTTTCCAAGCCCTGCCAATGCTGAGCCAACAATTAAAGAGCGATTGGCGGTTTCAACTGCTGTCGGACAGCATGGACTGCTGTGTCAAATGATTGCTGAGAAGATCATTACCCCTGAGCAAGCTGAGAGGGGTGTCGATCTTATTATTAGTGCCAACCTGGAAAGCTTTAAATCTTTAAGCTCAAATGATGTTTCGTTGATGAAAAAAGCCTTCAACTGGGGTTGGGACTTCGCTGGGAACCAGGTGAAGGATCTGCACTCGGCTTGTCCTCTGGGTCCATCGCCTCTCCTTCCATAGCTATTTGCTTCTGTTTCT
>CAJWIC010000012.1 GCA_913040905.1 uncultured Synechococcus sp.
CGATCCTGATCTGGTTCGACCACGGGCGGTGTTGGCTCGCCGGCAGCGGCGGGGTGTCGGTCAGTGGGGTCGCCACTGGCAGTCGCCCAGAGGTGGGGTCTGGCTGAGTGCCGCCATGCCCTGCTCGGGGCAGTCCGTCACTGCGGCTGGGCTGCTCGGCCTTGCTTTTGCACTGGAGCTTGCCCAGAGGTTGGAGCGGCATGGCGTGCCGGTACGGATCAAGTGGCCCAACGATCTGCTTGTCGAGGGGCGCAAGCTGGCGGGGGTGTTGCCGCGGCTGGTCCACCGCGGAACGCAGCTGCGGCTGGTGCGCTGCGGCGTCGGCTTGAACGTCTGCAATACGGTTCCAGCCGGTGCCATAGCCCTGCGTGAACTGGTGCCCCCATCGGATGCTTCCGTGGATGTCTGGGTGGGTGAACTGCTGCTAGCGCTGGAGGGCAGCATGAATCTGGTGGCTGGATCCTCCCCCTGGCTTCACCGGGTGGAAGACCGTCTTTGGAGCGATCAGATTGACGGCTCAGGGCAGGAATCTCCCTGGTCCATCGAAGGCCTGTCATCGCGGGGAGGACTGCAACTGCGACGCGGGCAACAGCGAACGGAGTGGATTCGCTGGCCATGACCACAGGGACTCCCCCCTAAGGTTCCCCGATCATTTCGTGGCCGGTTGTGATCCGCTGGTGGACGCTGTTTTGGATGCTGAGCATTCCGGCAGCCCCTCTCAAACCCGATCCTGCTCAGATCAGAAGCGCCCAACCACCACTGCGTTTTGATCAGTCCCTGGAGCAGCTTGAGCGTTCCCGGGTGATCACCCCGCGGGAACGGCGCGGCCTTGAGGCAGGACAACTGCTGGCCCCCATCGATGTCTCCCGTCATCAACGGGCCTGTCGCGATGGTGCCCTGTCCCGTCAGGAGTGTGCTGCCGGACTGGCCGTGCGCACGCTACCCCGTTCCTGGGCTGCTCCGGCCAAAGGTCCCACTCCAGATGTCTTCGCGGTCACGCCGAGACCATCCCCTCTGCCAGGGAATGGAGACACGAGGCTGCTGTTCCCTGTGATCGGTCAGGCCGTCACCAGTAGTGGCTTCGGCTGGCGACTTCATCCGGTCCTTGGCGAGTGGCTGATGCATTCCGGTCGGGATTTCGCTGCTCCTCAGGGCACACCGGTGGTTGCAGCCCTCTCCGGTCGTGTGGTGAGCAGTGGCCCGGACGGTGGCTACGGCATCGCCATCGTGCTGGAACACAACGCTCCCAAGCGCCGTACGCTTTATGGACATCTCTCGGAGTTGTACGTCAAAGCCGGGCAGAGGGTGCGCCAGGGTGAGGTGATCGGTCGTGTCGGCAGTACCGGACTCAGCACCGGCCCTCACCTTCACTTCGAGCTACGTCTCCCTGTCAATGGCGACTGGAAACCCGTGGATCCTGAGGAGTTGGATGTGGCTCGATCTCTTCAGCTGCAAACTCTTCAGAGGGCCTGAGAGGTCAGTCTGTTTTTTCCCGCAGGATGAAGCCCACGCCGCGGACCGTGTGGATCAACGTTGGCGCACCTTTGGATTCGATCTTCTGGCGTAAACAGCGGATGTAGACATCCAGAAGGTTGTCGTCTCCAAAGAAGTTCTCACCCCAAACACCGCGCATGATCTCCTGCCGTTCGAGCACCCGACCCGAACCACGCATCAGAAAGTTGAGAAGGTCGTATTCCTTCACGGACAGCTGAATTGAGCGACCAGCCCGTCTGACGTCTCGGGTTCTGATGTTCATGGATAGGTCAGACACCGTGAGCTGCACCACGTCTTGGCCGGCTTCGCCACCTCCGGAAAACGCTTCAGCACGTCGCTGCATGGCCCGTAGCCGTGCCATCAGCTCATCGATGGAAAACGGCTTGATCAGGTAGTCGTCGACTCCGGCATCAAGGAGCCGAAGATTCTTTATTGTGGTACTTCAGGCCGGATCCTGCCATCCTGAAATCGGGCGATGCGATGGGCTCGTGCTGCCACATCGTCTTCATGGGTGACCATCACCAGGGTGATTCCTTGCTGATGTAACTCGTCGAAGAGATCCAGCACCTCAGCCGTGGTGTTCGAGTCCAGGGCTCCTGTGGGCTCGTCCGCCAGAAGCAGGCTTGGGCGATTGATGATGGCTCTGGCGATGGCAACCCTCTGCTGCTGGCCGCCGGAAAGCTGGTTGGGACGATTGTCCAGTCGTTGACTCAGGCCGACGCGATCCAGTGCTGCAGCCGCCCGTTCCCTGCGTTCCTCCAGGGGGACTCCGGCGTAAACCATCGGCAGCATCACGTTGTCCATCGCCGAGGCATGGGGAAGGAGATGGAATTGCTGGAACACAAATCCCAGCGACTGGTTGCGCAGGTCGGCAAGTGCATCGTCATCAAGCTGCTCGACGGCGATGCCGTTGAGCCTGTAGCGACCACCGGTTGGCCGATCCAGGCAGCCAAGAATGTTCATGGCAGTGCTCTTTCCCGAGCCGCTTGCTCCCATCACCGCCAGGTAATCGCCGCGGTGGACGCTGAGATCGAGTTGATCCAACGCCTTGACCTGAAGATCACCCTGGCCATAGACCTTGCTGACGCCACGAAGTTCAGCGACAGCCTGCGGGGATGATTCAGCCAAGGCCGCGTTGTGTGGATTGGGCGATGGCTTCCTGCAGCAACGGGCTGCTGGTCACAGCCGTGTTAGCCCATTGGAACAGGGGGTTGGAGAGGATGCCTCCCACAGCGGTTACGGCAACACATCCGATCAGCGCCACTCTCAGGGGCTGCATGCCCATCACCGACCAGCTCACGTCTGGATAGGCCTTGACGATGTCGGACGCTTCCTGGGGTTCCTTGACCACCATCATCTTGATCACCGAGATGTAGTAGTAGATCGACACCACCGATGTGATCAATCCGACGACGACGAGAAGATATTGGTGGTCAGCCCAGCCTGCGAAGAACAGGTAAATCTTTCCGAAGAACCCCAGCATCGGCGGAATGCCTCCCAGTGAAAGCAGGCAGAGGCTGAGCCCGAGGGTGATCAGTGGATCCTTTTGATACAGACCGGCGTAATCAGAGATCCTGTCGCTGCCCGTGCGGATCGAGAACAAGATGATGCAGGCGAAGGCACCGAGGTTCATGAACAGATAGGCGGCCATGTAAAGGACCATGGCGGCGAAGCCGTCTTCAGTTCCGCAGACCATGCCGATCATCACGAAGCCGGCCTGACCGATCGAGCTGTACGCCAGCATCCGCTTCATCGAGGTCTGGGCCAGTGCCACCACGTTGCCCAGGGTCATGCTGAGCACAGCCAGAACGGTGAACAGCAGCTTCCACTGGCCGTCAAAGGCTCCGAAGCAACCCACCAGAATCCGGAGCGCGAGAGCGAAGCCTGCGGCCTTGGACCCGACCGAAAGGAAAGCCACCACCGGTGTGGGGGATCCCTCGTAAACATCCGGCGTCCACTGGTGGAAGGGAACGGCAGCAATTTTGAAGGCCACTGTTGCCAGAACGAACACCAGAGCCAGGGCCGCCAGCGGAGTGGTGCTCGTCTGGAGGGCCACCCCGATGGCCTCAAGGCTGGTGCTGCCGCTCAGGCCGTACAGGAGGGAGGATCCGTAGAGAAAGACGGCGGCTGCGGCAGATCCCACCAGGAGGTATTTGAGCGCTGCCTCGGAACTGCGGGCGTCCCGCTTCATGTATCCCGACAACAGATAACTGGCCACCGAGAGCGTCTCCAGCGAGATGAATACACTCACCAGATCCGTTGCGCCGCAAAGCAACATCGCTCCGAGGGTGGCGGCCAGCAGAATTGCGGCGTATTCCCCGACAGGGGTACCGCTCTGCTCGGCGTAACGCCAGCTGATCAACAACGACAGCAGGGTTGAAAGAGCGATGACCGCTCGAAAGGCCACGGCGAGGTTGTCCGCCAGAAATGCACCGAGGAAAGAGCTCTCAACCGGAGCATTCCATTGCAGTGCCAGCATCAGCAGCGCTGTGCCGAGACCTGCGTAGCAAATGGGTGGAACCCAGCGGGCAGCGACCTTTTCGCCGGCCAGATCCACCAGAAGTGTGGCGATCATCGCCAGCAGAACAGCTCCCTCCGGCAACACCGCCGTGGCGTTCAGAGAGAGGTTGAGAAGCTCACCAGGGGCTGCCATGGCCTGGGCGGCGAGAAGAAAGACACCCATTTCGGGCATGGCGGCCTGAATCCATTGCGCTGAGGGGACTGTAGCGGCGCTCCTCGGCAGGACTGCTCATGCAGAGCGCTTGGCGGTGCGATAAAGAAGGGACACGGTTCATGGCCCGCCTGTGGCGCACACCCTCGTCATCGTTGAAAGCCCTACGAAGGCCCGCACCATCCGCGGCTTCCTTCCGAAGGGGTTCAAGGTCGAGGCGTCCATGGGCCATGTGCGGGATCTCCCCAACAACGCCAGTGAGATCCCAGCATCCGCGAAGGGTCAGAAATGGGCCAACCTCGGCGTCAACACCGAAGCCAACTTCGAGCCCCTGTACGTGGTGCCGAAGGACAAGAAAAAGGTGGTGCGGGAGCTCAAAGATGCCTTGAAGGGTGCGGATCAGTTGCTGCTGGCCACGGACGAAGATCGCGAAGGGGAAAGCATCAGCTGGCACCTGTTGCAGTTGCTGGCCCCCAAGGTTCCGGTGAAGCGGATGGTGTTTCACGAGATCACCAAGGAAGCCATCGGCAAAGCTCTGGATCAGACCCGTGATCTGGACATGGAGCTTGTTCATGCCCAGGAGACGCGCCGGATCCTGGATCGCCTCGTCGGCTACACCCTCTCCCCCCTGTTGTGGAAAAAGGTGGCGTGGGGGCTCTCTGCCGGGCGGGTTCAATCCGTTGCTGTCCGCTTGCTGGTGCAGCGGGAACGGGCCCGGCGGGCCTTTCGCAGCGGCAGCTACTGGGATCTCAAAGCCCAGCTCGAGCATGCCGGCAGCGGTTTTGAAGCCAAGCTCACCCATGTGAGCGGCCGCCGAATCGCCAGCGGTAACGACTTCGACGAAAGCACCGGCGGTCTCAAGGCGGGCAGCGAGGTGCGACTGCTGACGGAGGAGGAGGCCCGCGGCCTGGCTGCAACGGTTCAGACCGCAGCCTGGTCCGTGGATGCGGTGGAAGAGAAGCCAACGGTGCGAAAGCCGGTGCCTCCGTTCACCACCAGCACGCTGCAGCAGGAGGCGAACCGCAAGCTGCGCCTCTCGGCGCGGGAGACGATGCGCTGCGCCCAGGGCCTCTACGAACGCGGTTTCATCACCTACATGCGAACCGATTCGGTTCATCTTTCTGATCAGGCGATCAGCGCCTCTCGCAGCTGTGTGGAGGGCCTCTACGGCAAGGAGTATCTGAGCAAGGGGCCGCGGCAATTCAGCACCAAGGCCCGCAATGCGCAGGAGGCCCACGAGGCGATCCGCCCCTCCGGCGAGAGCTTCCGCACGCCTGGAGAAACGGGGCTGGAAGGCCGCGACCTGGCGGTGTACGACCTCATCTGGAAACGCACCGTCGCCAGCCAGATGGCGGAAGCCCGGCTGACCATGCTGTCGATCGATCTCAGCTCCGGCGAGGCCAGCTTCCGAGCCAGTGGCAAGCGGATCGATTTTCCTGGCTTCTTTCGCGCCTACGTCGAGGGCAGTGATGACCCCGATGCGGCCCTTGAGGGCCAGGAAGTGCTCCTGCCCGCCCTGGCGGTGGGCGACGCCCCTGTGCCGAAGCAGGTGGAACCTCTGGGCCACCAGACCCAGCCGCCTGCCCGGTTCAGCGAAGCCTCACTGGTGAAGATGCTGGAAAAGGAGGGAATCGGCCGCCCCTCCACCTATGCCTCGATCATCGGCACGATCGTTGATCGTGGTTACTCCACCCTGCAGGGCAATGCCCTGACCCCCAGCTTCACGGCCTTCGCTGTGACCGCTCTGCTGGAGGAGCATTTCCCGGATCTGGTCGACACGAGCTTCACGGCTCGAATGGAGAACACCCTCGACGAGATCTCCCACGGCAAGGTCGAGTGGCTGCCTTACCTGGAGACATTTTTCAAAGGGGATGAAGGTCTGGAGAACCAGGTCCAGCAGCGGGAGGGGGACATCGATCCCGGTGCTTCCCGCACAGTGGATCTTGAGGGACTGTCCTGCGTCGTGCGCATCGGTCGTTTCGGTGCCTACCTCGAGGCCAAACGGGTCAGCGATGACGGCGAAGAGGAGCTGATCAAGGCCACCCTGCCCCGGGAGATCACACCGGCGGACCTGGACTCGGACCAGGCGGAGTTGATCCTGAAGCAGAAGGCGGATGGTCCGGAAGCCATCGGCGAGGACCCGGAAACAGGCGACCTGGTGTACCTGCTCTTCGGCCAGTACGGGCCCTATGTGCAGCGCGGCCAGGTGAGTGATGAGAATCCAAAGCCCAAACGTGCCTCCCTGCCCAAGGGGCAGAAGCCTGAGGATCTGACCCTGGACGATGCCTTAGGGCTCCTGCGTCTCCCCCGATTGCTGGGGGAACACCCCGATGGAGGGCGGGTTCAGGCCGGTCTGGGGCGTTTCGGGCCCTACGTGGTCTGGGACAAGGGCAAGGGTGAGAAGGACTATCGCTCTCTCAAGGGTGACGACGATGTGCTCGCCGTCGGCCTCAGTCGCGCCCTGGAGCTGCTTGCCATGCCCAAACGGGGCCGCGGCGGCAGGACGGCTCTGAAGGATCTCGGCAAGCCCGAGGGCAGCGACGAGACGATTCAGGTCTACGACGGTCCCTACGGCCTTTATGTCAAGCAGGGCAAGGTCAATGCCTCCCTGCCCGAAGGCAAAGGTGCGGATGACGTCACGCTTGAGGAGGCTGTGCAACTGCTGGCGGCCAAGGCCTCGGCCAAGAAGAGCAGCCGCAAGACCACGGCGGCCAAAAAAACTGCCGCCAAGAAACCTGCTGCGAAGAAGCCCGCCGCCAAGAAGCCTCCGGCCACCACCAAGACCGGACGGCTGCGGGCCAGCGCCGTTCGGGTGATCAAACCCGGCGATAGCTGATGTCTCGCCTGGTCTGGCTGCTCCCATTGGCGCTGCTGCAGGCCTGTGCCGGCTCGCCGGTGGCGGAGGAGTTGCAGCGCAGCTTCGACGCCCCTGAGCTCACGGTGACCGGGGCTGTCGAATCGGTCCCTGATCAACCGGTCCTGGATCAGAACCTCACGGATCGGCCGCAGGAGGTCGAAGAGGAGGAAACCGTTGCGCCCGCCAACGACGTTGACGTCGCTCCTGATGTCGATGCAGGCATTGATCCGCAGCCGATGTCCAAGTCGTTGCAGCCGCCGGCGCCCTATCGCATCACCCTTCGCCTCGCCGCTGCCGATCCAGCCGCCCCTGCAGAAGCGGTCACCCGGGCTTTGCGGCAGTCCGAGGTCGTCTTCTCCGTGGAACGGATCGAGCGGATCGCGCCATGAGTGAGCTGCGAGCGAACCTGAGCCGGCAACAAGCTCTCCGGCTTGTGGAGGGGGCTTATCTGGCAGCCACCACCGGACTGATCTGGCTGGCGTTGTACTACCTGCCTGTGGGAGGTGCGCTCTTCCGTCTTGCCCTGCCGTTGCCCCTCGCGCTGCTGCAATTGCGACGTGGTGGACGCTCGGGGGCGGAAGGAGTGTTGCTGGCTGTGTTGTTGATGACAGCGTTGATGGGCCCTGTGCGTGGGCCTTTGCTCCTTTTCCCGTACGGCCTGATGGCCCTGTGGTTGGGATGGAGCTGGGGCAAGGGGTGCAGCTGGTGGTTGAGCTGGCCGGTGGGAGTGGTGCTGGGCAGCCTTGGATTTCTGGTGCGGGTTCTGGTGTTGTCGCTCCTTGTCGGTGAAAACCTGTGGGTGGTGATCACCCGTGCCGGGGCGGGGCTGCTCGACCGGCTGATCGCGCTGTTGCAGTTACCCATCAGTCCGGATCTCACCAGTGTTCAGTTGATGGCTCTTGCTCTTGTTGTGGTGCAGGAGGTGATCTATGTGCTGTCACTCCATGCCCTGGCGTACTGGATCTTTCCCCGGCTCAACGCGCCGATCCCAGAGCCGCCGCGGCTCCTGCATGGACTTGTTGCCCTTGATCCCCTCTGATCTGGAAGGGCTCCCTTCGGGCTGCCTGATTCTCGGCACTCGCTGCCGTCGACAGCAGTTGCAGGCCCAGCTCGATGCGTGGGGTCACCGGGATTCCAGCTTTGATCTGCTGCTGCTGCTGGCGGCCACGCGGACTGCGGAGCGAGAGGGGATTTCAGCGGCGGGAGCCACCGCTGCTTCCCGTCGTCTGACGGCCCTTGCCGATGCCGACCTGCTGCTCAACGGTCCAGCCCAGCCCCGGCGTTGGCCATTGCCACCCCTTCCCGCCGGCGTCTCGCCCGCGCTGTTGAGCCATGTGGCTCTGAAGCGGCTTCCGATGCACCCTCGGGTGGCGGCGCTGGGTCTGGTGCATAAAGCGACGTTTCCGCATCTGCAGCTTGAGGGCCCAGACGCTGGACCTGCGCGGTGTGTGTCCACGGGCCAGGCCATGGAGTTAGAGCGTGTGACCAATCTCTGGCGCCAGGGCATGCGTCTGGGTGCGCAACTGAGCCGTCCACTCCTGCTGGCGGAATGTGTCCCTGGGGGAACCACCACAGCTCAGGCGGTGCTCACGGGCCTTGGGGTGCCGGTGAATGGGCTGATCAGTGGCAGTGCTCGGCAGCCGCCACAGGAGCTGAAACGACAGGTGGTGGAGCAGGGACTTCAGCGGGCGCAGCTGCCCCGATGCCCTTCGCCCCAGGCTGTGCTGGCCGCCGTTGGTGATCCGTTTCAGGCGGTGGCCGCTGGTGTGCTGATGACGGCCCGCCAGCCGTTGCTGCTGGGGGGGGGCAGTCAGATGGCTGCTGTGGTCGCCCTGGCGCTGGCAGCCCTGCCGGAACCGCAGCGGCAGGGCCTAGCGGATCGGGTGCTGCTCGGCGCAACGGCATGGCTGGCGCAGGAAACAATCCCTGGCGATGGGCAGTCGGCCCTGGGATGCCTGCTGGACGAAGTCGGTCAACGTTTCGGCGTCTCCCTGGCTGGACTGGCCAGTGGCGTTCGGTTTCACACCAGTCGCCAGCCCGCCTTGCGTGATTACGAACGCGGTTTCGTCAAGGAAGGGGTCGGGGCTGGAGGGTTGCTGCTGTTGGCCCAGCTGCAGGGACACCCGACCGAGGTCCTGCTGGAGGATTGCGATCGCGCCATGGCTGAGCTGCTGGCGTCCGCCGTAGCGTCAGAGGCATGAGGACCAGCGGTTTCCCCAGTCGGTTCAGTCGTCGCCGCCTGCTGCAGTTCGGGGCTGTCGCCGGTGTCGGGCTTGTGGCTTCCTGCCGCAGGGGACCGGAACCGCCGCAGCTTCGTGCGGCCCGCGGGCTTCTTCCCAAGCCCTGGTCGGATCAGCTGCCATCCCCCTGGACCTTGTCCTCGCAGGAGGCTGTGACCACGGACCCTGAGGATGAGAAACAGATCGGTGGTGATCTTCATGCCCTCAACGACGGATGGTTGCAGGGGCTGCCATCGGATCAACTCCAGTTGATTCAGGCGCCACCGTTAGAGCAGAGACTCGGTGCTCAGGCCCAACGCTTTCTCGAACAGCAGGGAGAGCAGCGTGCCGGGATGGTGCTGCCGGTGGGGGTGAGTCCCTGGGTGCTGCTGTTCCGCAACGGGGCTGAGTGGGCTGAGGCGGCTAGGGCCGGTTGGGATGTGCTGCTGGAACCGTCGCTGGCCGGACAGGTGATTCTTCCCGCCAGCCCCCGGTGGGTGATCGATCTCGCCGATCGTTGTGGGGGTGACGCGGCCCTGCAACGCCTGCGTCAGCAGCTGCTGACCATGGACGACCGGCGGGCCACCAACTGGTTGCTCAAGGACAAGGCCCGGGTTGCGGTGCTGCCTCTGCAGCGCTGCATGTCTCTGCTGCGCCGTGATCCACGTCTGACTGCCGTGATTCCTGATTCAGGAGCACCACTGCACTGGACGTTGCTGGTGCGGCCCAAAGGAACCCGTGAGCCTCTTCCTCAGGCCTGGGTGGACGCGGCCTGGACATCCCCCCTGCGTCGCACCCTGCTGTTGAACGGCTGGCGTGCGCCTCTCAGCGCAGACGTGATGGAAAGCCACCGCCATGGCTTGCCCAAGCCGTGGCGTGACCTGCTGCTTCCCCCCGCATCGCTCTGGGAGCGCTGCTGGTCGTTGCCCCCGTTGACTGGGGAGGAGCGGTTGGTGCTGCAGGACCGCTGGCGTGCCTCAGCTCCATAGCCGTCGTCGCGGGGCCGCCTTTAATCGCCTGTGGGTGTCCGCCAGCAGGTCTGGGATCTTCAGCTGGTGCGGACAGCGCGGCAGGCAGTCGCCGCAGCGCTGGCAGGCGCTGGCATCGAGGCTTTCCCACCAGTGACCAGCTCTCCCGATCAGGTTGTACCGCTCCTGGCAGAAGGGGGTCATGTCATGGCCGATGGCTAGATTGCGCAACCGCAGCAACGCGGGGATCGGCACGTCATTCGGGCAGGGCAGACAGGCCTGGCACTGCCCGCAGAGTTCGGCTCCGACCCGCTCACGACGATGATCAGCCAGTTGTTGCAGGCTCATTTGTTCCTCGGATGTGAGAGCTGCCCCACTGCTTTGAAGGGCAGCGGCGAGGGTGAGATCAGAGGCCTTGGCCGCGCCGATGCTGAGGGTTGAGATCCCCTGGGCCAGCAGGAAGCGGTAAGCCAGCTGCAAGGGGGTGAACGGAGCGCAATCGCGCCTCAGGGTTGGACTCGGCGCCTGCAGGCGTCCGCCCTTGTCCGCTGGAGAAATCGCCAGGATCCCCATGCCTTGCCTCAGGGCCCGAAGGGCCAGCGGCAGCCGCTGGGGATCCAGCAAGTGGAGATGCAGGCTGCAGAACTGAAATCTCCCGCTGCTGATGGCAGCCGCAATCAGATCCTGGCTGCCATGGCTGCTGAACCCCACCTGAACGGTATGGCCCTCTCCCTGTGCCCAGTCGAGCAGGTCTTTGCCATCCCCCTGGAGGGCCCAGTCGAGATGCTCCGGCCGGTTGAGCCCGTGGATGGCCAGGTTGTCGAGTTGGCTGCAGCCCAGGCGTTCAAGGATCTTCAGCAACTGATGCTTCCCCTCACTCAGGGACAGGCCCGGCAACAGCTTGCTGGTGATCACCCAGCCGTCATCGGGCTGTCGACCTTCACGCTTCAGTGCCTGACCCAGAAACTCTTCCGCCGGGCCATAGGCGGGAGCTGTCTCGAGGTGATTGATCCCGGCGAGGACCGCCGCCTGAAGCACCGTGTGCATCTGATCCACCGAGCCGAGGGCCCGCATGGTCCCAAGGGTGAACAGGCTCACCGGCCGTCCGGTCCCGAATGGACGTCTCACTCCGGATCAGGATTGTCCGGGCCTGGATCGTTCTCAGCACTGCGGTTGCGCAGGTGCTTCACCAGGGCCGCAGGACTGAGATCGTCCACGAATCGATTGAAGTCGCTCTGGTCCCGGGCATCCGCTTCGGCATCCACGGCAATGGAGGCCTCCGCCACCACTTCCTCCAGCATCCAGATGCTGCTGCCGGTTCGGACCGCCAGGGCAATGGCGTCACTCGGACGAGCATCCACGTCATGGAGGATGGTTGGGTCCTCACTGTCCTGCTCCGAGTGATCGGTGTGCCGGAGCTTCAGCACCGCGTGGAAGGTGCTGTCTTCGATGGCATGCACAATCACCCGCTCCAGCTCCAGACCGCCGGCCACCAGCAGAGTGGCCATGAGGTCGTGGCTGAGGGGCCGCGGCGGTTCCGTCCCCTGCAACCCCGCCATGATGTTGTGGGCCTGGGTCTGGTCGATCCAGATCGGCACCTGGCGTCGTCCACTGGGATCTCTCAGCAGAACGATCGGCGTGCGGCTAGCGGCGTCCAGAGCAATCCCGGCAACGCTCATCTCCACCATGGCGGCGCTGAGGCTCTATCCGATTATGACCAGTGGCAACCGATCGGGCGCTGAGCCATGTTCACAGGGTTGGTTCAGGCAATGGGGCGGATTCAGCGACGGGGGAATGGTCTGCTAGTGGAGGGTTGTGGACCTTTTGGCCCACTGAGTCTGGGGGACAGCGTCGCTGTGGACGGTGTCTGCCTCACGGTTGCCGAATGTGTGAGTGAGGGCTTCCGGGCGGACGTCAGCGAAGAGACCCTGCAGCGCACCACGCTGGGGCAGAAGGCGGAACGGGGTGGTGCCGTCAATCTGGAGCCTGCCTTGCGGCTCAGTGATCGTCTCGGCGGCCATCTCGTCAGTGGTCACATCGATGCCGTTGGTGAGGTGACCGATGTCGTTGAACGTCCCCAGTCCTGGCAGCTGGGGTTGCGTTGGCGCGAGCCACGCTTCGGGCGCTACATCTGCGAAAAAGCCAGCATTGCGGTGGACGGCATCAGCCTCACCGTGGCCTCATGCTCGGAGGATGGAGTGGCGTTTGAACTGGCGGTGATCCCACACACCTGGATGGTCACCACCTTGAGCCAGTTGGCCGTGGGAGATCACGTGAACCTTGAGGCTGATCAGTTGGCGCGTTATGCCGAACGGCTACTGGTTGCCGATGGTCAGGACAACCATCACTCCACACCTGCCATATCCGAGGCCTGGCTCTCCGAAAACGGCTGGACCTGATCAGGATCGCTTTCCATCCTCTCGTCGTTGAGAGGGAGGAGGCAGATGGATCTGGAGTCGCGGTTCAGCTCGATCCGGAATTCCTGGCCAGGCTCCAGCCCGAGACGTCTTGTGTAGGCATGGCCGATCAGCAGATTGCCATTCCCATGCACGCGGGTCCGGAATTCGGCCTGTCTGCCGCGACTGCCGCCGCCACCACTGTTTGTTGTGCTGCGGGGCAGTTGCCAACCCTGGGCCTCGGCCTTGGCTTCAACCAGCGCTCTGTAGAAGCTCTTCTTCAGCAATCGACCACTGGGGCCGACGTAACCGCAACCTCTGGCGATGTCGTCCTCCGGCCGATTGCTGAGCGATCTGGCCTTGTTCAGCAGTTCTTCGCCGACCAGCATTTCCGCAATCAATTCAATTGAATTGTGGCCATGTATCCCAGCTCTGGCAAGCGATCAGAGCAAATAGAGGATGACGAACAGAATCACCCAGATTCCGTCCACGAAGTGCCAGTAAAGCTCGGCTGCTTCCAAGGGAAAGTGATTTTCAGCCGTCACACGACCGCCATCGGTTCGAGCCTGCCACCAGACAATCAGGATCATCAGTGCCCCCAGGGTGACGTGCAATCCGTGGAAGCCCGTGGCGGCGAAGAAGGTGCTTGCGTACAGGTTGTCGGTGAGGCCGAAGGGGAGCGTGAAGTACTCGACCATCTGACTCACCAGAAAGGCGAGCCCCAAGCCTGCTGTGACCAGCAGCCAGTTGCGGCAACGGCTTTGCTGGTTCTGGCGGATGGCCTGACCGGCTTTGTGGAACGTGGCACTGCTCACCAGCAACAACACCGTGTTGAGGATGGGCAGCGGCAGCTCGAGCTCGTAGATGGCTCCCTCGGGCAGAGGATTGACGGCCTTGAAGGTGAGATAAGCCGCAAAGAATCCGGCGAAGGTCATCGCATCAGCGACGAGAAAGGTGGCCAGGCCGAACATGCGATGGTCAGCGTGTTCCTCGTGCCCGTGGGAGTCGATGGCAGGGGAGCTCTCCGGCTGGATGGGATGGATGGATGTCATTTGCCGCTGCTCCAGAGGTCACGACCGCTGGTGGCGTTCAGGTCGAGTTGATCGAGGGGAACGCCGTAGCCGTAGGGCTCTTCCACCAGAGGAGCTTCTCCGGTCCAGTTCTCCACAGGCGGTGGTGAACTGGTGAGCCATTCCGGCGTCAAGGCATTCCAGGGGTTGTCTCCAGCCGGTTTGCCGCTGAGGGCGCTCTGCACCACGTTCCAAAGGAATGGGAGGGTGCTGATGGCCATCAGCAGGGCCCCGACGGAACTGATCTGATTGATCAAGGTGAACTGCGGGTCGTATTCAGCGACGCGTCGCGGCATGCCATTCAGCCCCAACCAGTGCTGCGGACCAAAGCAGAGGTTGAAGCCGATGAAGGTGAGGGCGCAGTGGAGCCGTCCCAGGTCTTCATTGAGCATGCGGCCCGTGAACTTTGGATACCAGTGGTAAACCGAGGCGAAGATCACGAACACCGAACCGCCGAAGACGATGTAGTGGAAATGGGCTACCACGAAGTAGGTGTCATGCACGTGAATGTCGAATGGCACCTGAGCCAGTGCCACACCGGTGATTCCCCCCAGCACGAAATTGACGATGAACCCGCAGGAAAACAGCATCGCGCTGTTGAGGGTGATGCGACCGCCCCAGAGCGTGGCCAGCCAGTTGAAGAATTTGATTCCCGTCGGAACGGCGATGAAGGCGGTAGCGATGGTGAAGAACAGACGCATCCAGGGTGGAGTGCCACTGGTGAACATGTGGTGGGCCCAGACGATCAGGCCAAGCACCACGATGGCCATGATCGAATACACCATCGTCACGTAGCCGAACAAGGGCTTGCGGGCATGCACGGGGAGGATTTCACTCACCAGGCCAAAGGCCGGCAGCACCATGATGTAAACCGCCGGGTGGGAATAGAACCAGAACAGGTGTTGGTAGACAACAACATTGCCGCCCAGTACTGGGTTGAAAAAGCCGGTGTGGGCCACGATGTCGAAACTCAGCAACACCAGGGTTCCCGCCAAGACCGGCGTAGAAAGAACCACCAGGATGCTGGTGCCCAGCATTGCCCAGCAATACATCGGTAATTGCATCAACTTCAGCCCAGGCCGACGCAATTTGAGAATCGTCGCAATGAAATTGATGCCGCCGAAGATGGAACTTCCCCCCAGCAGAAGAACGCTGAGGATCCAGATAATCTGGCCTGTGGCAGGGGTGGTGATGCTCAATGGGGGATAGGCGGTCCAGCCGGACTGAGCAGCGCCGGTGAGGAAATAGCTGGTGATCAGCATCAGGCCAGCTGGTGGAATCAGCCAGAACGCCACGGCGTTCAACCGTGGGAACGCCATGTCCCGGGCCCCCACGTAAAAGGGAATCAGATAGTTGCCGAAGGCTCCATTCACAACCGGCACGATCCACAGAAAGATCATCACGGTCCCGTGCAGGGTGAGGACCTGGTTGTAGACGTCTCTGGCCATGAAGTCCGAGACCGGACTGGCCAGTTCCGTACGGATCGCTCCGGCGAGGGCACCTCCGATCAGATAGAAGAGAAATCCGCAGACCAGGTACTGCAGGCCGATGACTTTGTGGTCGACGCTGAAGCTGAAGTAGCGAAGCCAGCCGGTGGGTTGAAGCCGTGGGCCGGACGCGCTGGTCTGGGGTGGGATGGCAACAGTCATCGCATCAGGTTGTGGTGGTGTCTTCCGTTTTGGCGTTGCTGCTGAACCAGGAATCCCATTCGTCTGGTTCGTCGACAACCACCGTCGAACGCATGCCGCCGTGATATGGACCACAGAGTTCTGCACAGACGATTGGGTATCGACCGGGTCGCGTGGCCGTGAAGCTCAGCTGAGTTGGTTGTCCTGGGATCACGTCCTGCTTGAGACGAAATTCAGGCACCCAGAAGGCATGAATCACATCCTTCGCTTCCATGTGCAGGGTGACTGGCCGATTCGCCGGCACATGCAGCTCTCCAGCTGTGATGTCGCCCTCGGGGTAATGAAAGAGAAAGGCAAATTGCATCGCGGTCACATCGATGGGCAGTGCGGTTGCTGCGGTGCCTTCGGTGAGAGTTGTGCCGGAGCTGATGCCTCCCCAGATGCGCTGTTCATGGGCCC
>CAJWIC010000013.1 GCA_913040905.1 uncultured Synechococcus sp.
CGCACTTCCTTCACACGGAAGGGGTCACTGGTTCGAATCCAGTATCGCCCATGTTCGTCTTGGAGTTGTTGTCACTCCTGAGTGAAGTCGGTCTGTCAAGCGGATGCAAACGGCCTAACTTCCAGTTGTCCTGATGTGAGTCTTCCGGATGAGCGGAAGCGACTTCAACACACCATCAATGCAGTCCTCCGGCATTGAGGCCGTGGGTGCAGCGATCCGTCAGGGGCGAGAGTCCTGTTCCATCAGTCGTGAAGATCTGGCCCAGCGGTTGCACATGGGCTGCGAACAACTGGAAGCGCTGGAGCATGGAGAGCCCCATCTCCTACCCGAACCCGTGTTCATCAAGGCGATGGTGCGACGGTTGGCCAGTCATCTCAAACTTGATGCGGATGCTCTGGTGGCACAACTGGGACCTGTTTCGAGTCATCCGTCGAACGCCAACACGACGCCGCCAACACAAACAGTCGGCGACAAAGCTTCGAGAACACCATGGGGCGCCATTCTGTTGTCACTGATGGCGTTGATCGGCATCGGCAGCTGGGCCCAGCGTTCAACCCACAAGACCCTGACCGAAACGGAGATCCAACCCACTGCTGAACAGTCTCAACAATCGATTCAGCCAGCCCCTGCTGATTTAACCAGCGGTTCCATCACATTGATCAGTCGTGAACCGTGCTGGATCGCGCTGAGGCGCAATGGAATTGTTGAATTCGAAGGAACTCTGGACACACCCAGAACCGTGGAGAAGCCCGAAGGCGTTGAGATTTACCCCGGGCGTCCAGACCTTGTGACGCTGCGTCGGGATGGTGACGAACCGATCACCCTTGGCAGCATCAACGACCTGCGTTGGTACCCGCTCAAGCCTGAACGCTGACCCGGAGCTTCACCCCCGAAGCCTCACGAATCACATCGGCGCAGCTCTCCAGACTCCACTGCTCCAGGCTCAGGTTCTGATTCAGACGCTCAGGTACAAGCACGAGATCGAGCACATCGGCTGCTGTGTTCACGCGCAGCGACGCCACCACAGGCTCAGGGCGCCGGTCAAGGGCTGCTGCCAGGCGAAGCAACAGAGCCATTTCGCTGACGCAACGTCGGTTATCACGGGTCACCAGCGCCTGCCAGGACTCATGCCGTTTCTTGGGAAGACTGCGGCGGTGGTAACGGGCGATGGCCGCAACCATCAGATGCTCCGCCTCGGAATAGCCCAGAAGCTCTCCGTGACGGATCAGGTACCAGGAGTGCTTGTGATAAGCGCTGAGGTTGATGTGCTGTCCGCAGGCATGAAGCATCGCGGCAGCCCAGAGCAACTCGCGCCCCTGGCCATCGTCCTGATGCATCAACCCCTCCGTCGCGTCGTAAAGGCTCAGGGCATGGGTCGCCACCCGCTCGGCGCGCCGCTGATTCACGGCAAAACGCTGCACCTGGTGAATGACGGTGCGTTGCCGAATGCTGCTCTGAAAGCTGAAACGGTCCTCGAGCAGACCATGACGGAGCATCCAATCAACGATGAGTCCCTCCCGCAGAGCCCGTTCGCTGAGAACAAATTCCTCGACGCCCAGCATCTGCATCGTGGTCTGCAGAATCAATGCCCCAGGAACGATGATCTCGGCCCTGCGGTCGTTGATGGGGGAAAGGTCGCGTCGCTGTTCCGGGGTCATCGTCACCAGCTTCTCGACGACACGATCCAGCCTCTGGCGGGATACCCGGTAACCGTGCAGCTTCAGCGGTGGACGTTCGTCCTCACTGGCCGCCAGGGCACCAATGGCCATGGCCGTGCCACTGGTCGCCACAAGAACTGGAATCTCCCCAGGCTTGATCCGCCGGTGCACCTTGTCAACGGCAGGCTCCAGAGATCCCTGGATAAAGGCCTGCAGGAACGAGCGGCGATGAGGGGGGATCGGATCATCCTTGACGAAATCCCTCTGCAACCGCACCGCACCCACCCGCGTGCTGGTGAGAGCACGGGCATCGCGTCCATCGGCAAGGATCAGCTCCGTCGATCCTCCACCGATGTCCAGAACCAGGTGGGGACGATCGCCGAAGGACATCCCTGAAAGGACCCCGAGATAGATCAGGCGTGCCTCCTCCGGGCCACTGACCAGATCCACATCGATCCCGAGGCCGTCCTGAATGCTCTGGAGAAACTCACGACCATTGGGAGCCTCTCTCACGGCGCTCGTGGCAGCGGTCACGATCTGCTCCACGTCATGACTCATCGCCAGGTCCCGAAAGCGACGCAGCGTTTCGTATCCGCGCTGCATGGCTTCCGAAGTCAGCTCACCGCTGTCCGGATCGCGTTCACCAAGGCGGGTGGTCGACTTCTCCGCCTGTTCGATGCTGAAGGTACCAAGGGTCGTGTCAACGGAAGCCACCAGCAGGTGGGTGGAGTTGGTGCCGATGTCAATCGCCGCCACCCGTCGGGTCTGGGGCGTCGCTCGCGTGGGTTGCGACCCTGCCGGAGCCGTTGATTCAGACACAGCGTCCAGCATCGTCGGCCCTGCCCAGAAGTCGAACTACTTTGCCACCCATGGTCGTTCTCGCCAGGCCCTGACTAGGGTTCTTCAAATCTTGAGGTTCCGTGAACAGCATTCGTGAACGCCTTTCCCCCTGGCTGGAACTGCTGCGCTGGACCAAGCCGACCGGTCGTCTGATCCTGCTGATTCCCGCCGGCTGGAGTCTTTGGTTGTCTCCATCTGCACCACCGGACCTGCTTCTGCTGCTGCAGATCGTGATCGGCGGGTTGGCCGTGAGTGGTGCCGGCTGCATCGCCAACGATCTCTGGGACCGCCGCTTCGACGGCCGCGTGGAACGCACCAGACGGAGGCCTCTGGCCCGGGGTGCGATCCGACCAGCATCAGCACTGGTGTTGCTGGTCGTCCTGCTGGCCCTCAGCCTCGCCGTGGTTCTCAGCCTTGACGAAGCCAGCCGGCAGTTATGTCTGCTGCTTTCAATCAGCGCGTTACCCGCAATCCTGCTGTATCCCTCTGCCAAGCGTTGGTTCGCCTACCCCCAGGCGGTGCTTGCTTTCTGCTGGGGTTTTGCCGTGCTGATCCCGTGGGCCGCGGCGGAACGGAGTCTGACGCTGGGGCCGGCCCTGATCGGCTGCTGGCTGGCCACGGTTCTGTGGACCTTTGGCTTCGACACCGTTTATGCCATGGCGGACCGCCGTGATGATGCGGTGATTGGTCTGAACAGCAGTGCCTTGAGCCTGGGAAACCGTGCCGTTTTCACCGTCAGAGCCTGTTACGGGTTCACCGTGGTGGCACTCGGAACGGCAGCCTGCAGCACAGGCATTCACCCCGTGTTCTGGCTGTTCTGGCTCGGAGCCTCCCTGCTCATGCAGATCAGCTGCCGATCCTTGGATCAACGCAACGCCACCATGGCCAGCTTTGGTCTGCACTTCCGCCGTCAAGTTCAGCTCGGCAGCCTGCTATTGCTCGGACTGATCGTGAGCCGGGGCCTAAGCGGATGAGGGCGTTGCAGGCAGCCATCCCCCTCCGCCCGGGAGACACCGTGGCCACCCTTGCACCGAGTTCGGCCCTGGAGGACGACCAACGCCTGCACGAGGGTCTGGCGGTGCTCAGGTGTTGGGGACTTTGCCCCTTGGAGCAGAACGTGAGCGCACGGCGTTGGGGGCATCTGGCTGGAACCGATCAAGAACGCTTGCACGATTTGAACCAGGAGGCTCCGTTGCTGGCCTGTGCCCGCGGCGGCTGGGGTTCGGCACGGCTGCTGGAACACCCCATGGTCTGGCAGCCCGGCTGGCTGCTGGGCTTCTCCGATGTCACGTCCCTGCTCTGGGCAAGGCTGAGCGCAGGGTTCGCTGGTGGCATCCATGGTCCGCTCCTCACCACCCTTGCAGCGGAGCCGGCGTGGAGCCAGGAACGTCTGCGCCAGCTGCTGTTTGGCGAGACACTCCCGGCCCTTGAGGGGGAGCCGCGGGGAGGGGGGCAGGCAACGGGTCCGTTGCTGGCGGCCAACCTCACCGTTGCCAGCCACCTGCTCGGTTCGAATCACGTTCCGGACCTTCAGGGGGCCATCCTGATTCTTGAAGATGTGGGTGAGGCGCCGTACCGGATCGACCGGATGCTCACCCACTGGAGACTGTGCGGTGCCCTACAACAGCTTGGCGGCATTGGCTTCGGTCAGTTCGAAGGATGCGACAGCAACCCGGATGACCCACGGACCACAACGCTTGCAGCGGTTCTGGACGAGCGGACCGCCGACTTGAACATTCCAGTTGTGAAGAACCTGCCGGTTGGCCACATCTGCGGCAATGCAGCCTTGCCGATTGGGCAGTTGGCCTGCCTCGACGGCAACCTCGGTCATCTCAGCCTTGTTGCCTGAGGGCCAGCACGGCTTCGGCCACGGTCAGATCAAACGGTGTGGTCACCTTGATATTG
The DNA here is from genome assembly GCA_913040905.1 of uncultured Synechococcus sp. The sequence continues at coordinate 4,404 of CAJWIC010000013.1, forward strand.
GACGGCCCAGCGTCCAAGACCTGCACCGGCCAGCCCAGGCGTTCATAGAGCGAGGCATCGTCGGTGACCGCCCAACCCTTGGCTTCAGCCTGGGCATGTCCCTGACGCAGTTGTTCCACCTGAAAACCCTGTGGCGTCTGAGCCGCCCAGAGCTCGGATCGCTCGGGCGTCTCTTTGATCACACCATTGGCGTCCACCCGCTTGATCGTGTCGGTGACGGGAGTTGCAGCGATCAGCGCCTGCCCCGATGCCAGGGCCAGCGCGCAACGATCGAACAGCGCTGGTTCCGCCAGGCAGCGGGCGCCGTCATGGATCAGCACCTGCTCAGCAGCCTCAGGCAGCCCCGCCAGCCCGCGCAACACCGACTCCTGCCGCGTGCTGCCGCCCTGAATCCAGATGACCGGCTTGCTGGCATCACGCACGAGGTCAAGAATCGGTTCGCGATCGATCTCCTGACCCACCACACCGATCCACTGAATGCGTTCAGCTGCCAACGCCGCCCCAAGCGTCCAGGCGATCACAGGCTTCCCCGCCAATGGCAACAGAAGCTTGTTGCCATCCGCGCCCATGCGCCGACCACTGCCCGCTGCGGCGATCAACAGATGCACAAGCGACTCCTGCCGCAGGCAGGCTGAAACGGCCTCCATACAATCAGCTGGCACCACGCCCTGAGGCGAGTCCATGCGTGTTCTTGCGCTCAGCCCTGGCCCGCTGGCCTTGCAACTCGAACGACTGCCAGCCCTGGTGAGTCTGTGTGAGCAGCTTGGAGCCACTCTGCAGGTGGCCTGCGCTCCGGCCTGTCGCGGAGCCTGGGACCTGATTCCCCAGGTCGACAAGGTCCTCCCGTTCGATTTTGAGGCAGCCCCCACCCTGGCGGACTGGGCCAACTTGCTGGGCTGTGTGCGCGAGCCTGATTTTCAGGTTTGCCTCAACTTCGCTGAAGGACAGCAGGTGAACCTGATGCTGTCGATGAGTCACATCCCCACGCGCATCGCCAGCAGCGGCTTTTCCAGCACCGAGATCATTTCCCCCGGCGAGGGCTGGTGTGCCCAGCGCCTGGCCAGCGTCCTGAAGCCACTGGGCTGTGAGCTTGATGCGGACCGGTTCCGACTGTCCCTGTCCAGTCAGGATCTCGATGTCGCCCGCGCCGAACAACCCGCCGGGGAAGGTCCGATGCTGCTGCTGGCTCCTGCTGGCTCGACGGGAGATTGGCCGGAACAGCACTGGAGGGCACTGCCCGGGGCCATTGCGCAGCGCCTCGAGGGACTGCGCACCTTGCAGCTGTCTCCTGATCTGCCCCTGAATCGTCGTGCAGCGGCTGTTGCCAGCTCCGACGTGGTGCTGAGCAGCTGTCCGGCGACGCAGCTTTTGGCGGTGTACAGCGGCGTTCCACTGGTGGCCCTGGGAGCTCAGCCACAAGAGCTTCCCGACCGGCAGGAGATTCGCTGCCTTGGAACCCCCGGTGATCTCAGCGTCCTGACTGACGTCGAGGTGCTGCAGGCCCTGGGGTTCTGACAACCGCTGGTGGCCCAGGGCTCCCGACGCCGGACAAGCCGACGCCAGCTCAAGCTGCTGGCGGCTCCCTGGCGCGGGCCCTTCAGCGCCCTAGCGACCGTGATCGTGATCGGTGCGGTCGGCTATCGCCTCACGGAAGGCTGGGATTGGGGGGACTGTCTCTGGATGGTGCTGATCACCATCAGCACCATCGGTTACGGAGAGGTGGAAACCCTCTCCCCCGCCGGACGGCTGGTGACGGTGCTGATCGTGGTCGGCGGACTGATCGTCGTTCAACTGGCGATTCAGCGGGTGCTGGGACTGAAGGACGCGGGCTATTTCCGCAGACTGCAGGAGTTCCGCATCCACCGCATGCTGGAAAGCCTTCACGATCACGTCATCCTCTGCGGCTACGGGCGCATCGGTCAGGAGATCGCAGCCCAGTTGCAGCGCGATCGGATTCCGCTGGTGGTGATTGAGACCGACCCGGACCGCCGGGATGTGGCGGAAGCCAATGGACTGCAGGTTCTTCAGGCCGATGCAACCCTGGACGAAACACTGCTGGACGCTGGCCTGGAACGCTGTCAAAGCCTGGTGGCGGCCCTGACTGGCGATGCCTCGAATCTGTATGTGATTCTCAGCGCCCGGGGATTGAAACCCACCTGCCGACTGATTGCCCGAGCCAACAGCGATGAAGCGGCCACGAAGCTGAGACTGGCCGGCGCCACGGTCGTGGTGAGCCCGTATGTGGCCGGTGGGCGCGTGATGGCGGCCTCAGCACTGCGTCCCCTGGCCCTGAACTTCATGGAGCTTCTGGCCGGGTCGGATTTCGAGATCGAGGAATTCCAGCTCAGCCGCGACCCGCTTCATCTGAAAACGATTCAGGGCAAGAGCCTGGCGGAACTGGAGCTGGGCCGTCGCAGCGGAGCCCTCGTGCTGGCGATCAGGGACGAAAATGACCTCGTCGCCAACCCCGGCGGAGAAACCCAGTTAGCACCTGGCCAACTGCTGATCGTTCTGGGAAGCAAGCTCCAACTCAAGCGTTTTCAGAGCCTCCTGGGCGAAGCGGTCGACAGCATCGAAACCATGCCGGGTTAACCCGGCGTCAGGCACATCCCTACGATCCTTCGATCACAGCAGTCGCCATGCTCAGCTCCACCTCCCTCGACGGTCAGACCGCATTGGTGACAGGAGGCGGACGTGGCATCGGTCAAGCCATTGCCCTGGCCCTCGCCGAAGCCGGTGCTGAGGTGGTTGTGAATTACGCCAATTCCGCCAGCGCCGCCGAAGCGGTGGTGGCCACCATCACCGCCGCCGGCGGCAAGGCCTACGCCCTGAAGGCCAACGTGTCCATCGAGGCGGAGGTGGACGGACTGATCAAGGCCGTTCTCGAGCGCAGCGGACGCCTGGACGTCCTGGTCAACAACGCCGGGATCACCCGGGATGGCTTGCTAATGCGGATGAAAACCAGCGACTGGCAGGCGGTGATCGACCTGAACCTCACCGGAGTGTTTCTGTGCAGTCGAGCCGTGGCACGTCCGATGCTGAAGCAGAAAAGCGGCCGCATCATCAACATCACCTCCGTGGTGGGGTTGATGGGGAACGCCGGGCAGGCCAATTACGCCGCAGCCAAGGCCGGTGTGATCGGCCTGACCAAAAGCACCGCCAAGGAACTGGCCAGCCGGGGCATCACCGTCAATGCGGTCGCCCCTGGCTTCATCGCCACGGACATGACCAAGGATCTCGATGCCGACGCCATCCTCAAGGACATCCCCCTGGGACAGTTCGGCACCCAGGAACAGGTGGCCGGAGCCGTCCGCTTTCTTGCGGCGGACCCAGCTGCCGCCTACATCACCGGTCAGGTGCTGCAGGTGGATGGCGGCATGGTGATGGCCTGATCGGTCAGGAATCAAGCGGCTGAGCCAGCTCCTCCCGCAGGCGTCGGATGCGTTGAAGCAGGCGCAATCGCCGGCTGCGTTCCGTTGCCGTAAGAAAAACGCGCAGCGGCACGTAAACGAGGGCCATGGAGCCGGCCAGGCCAGCCATCAGGACAAAGAACAGCGTGCCGTTGTCTCCCATGAACGGACGTTAATCACAGCGCGTGATGGCGACAGGAGCTGAGCTGCTCCGATTCGGCTTTCCCCACCGTTGCCCCCCTGTTGAGGTCCTCAAACGCTGTGGGACAGTGACCGACGGCGGACTCGAGATCATGGCCAAACTTCTCTCCTTCTCTGACGAATCCCGCAGCGCCCTGGAACGGGGTGTCGATGCCCTGGCGGACGCCGTGCGCGTCACCATCGGCCCGCGCGGCCGCAATGTGGTGCTGGAAAAGAAATTTGGTGCCCCCGACATCGTCAATGACGGCGACACCATCGCCCGCGAGATCGAACTCGATGATCCCTTTGAGAACCTCGGGGCCAAGCTGATCCAGCAGGTGGCCTCCCGCACCAAGGACAAGGCCGGTGACGGCACGACCACGGCCACGGTGCTTGCCCAGGCGATGGTGAGGGAGGGTCTGCGCAACACAGCTGCAGGCGCCAGCCCGGTGGAGCTGCGCCGTGGCATGGAGAAGGCCGTGGCACAGGTGGTGAACGGACTTCAGCAGCGCAGTCAGCCCGTAGCCGGAGATGCCATCCGTCAGGTGGCCACCGTCAGCTCCGGTGGTGACGAAGAAGTGGGGCGGATGATCTCCGAAGCCATGGAACGCGTCAGCGCCGATGGGGTGATCACGGTTGAGGAGTCCAAGTCTCTGGCGACGGAGCTTGAGGTCACCGAAGGCATGGCCTTTGACCGCGGCTACAGCTCTCCCTATTTCGTCACCGACGCCGATCGCCAGATCTGTGAGTTCGAGAATCCGCTGATCCTGCTCACCGATCGCAAGATCAGCGCCATCGCCGATCTGGTTCCTGTGCTCGAGGCGGTGCAGAAAAGCGGATCACCACTGCTGATCCTGGCCGAGGAAGTGGATGGCGAAGCCCTGGCAACCCTCGTGGTGAACCGTAACCGTGGCGTGCTGCAGGTGGCTGCCGTCCGGGCCCCATCATTCGGTGAACGTCGCAAGGCTGCGCTGGCCGACATCGCCATCCTCACCGGAGGAACCCTGATCAGTGAGGACCGGGCGATGACCCTGGACAAGGTCCAGCTGTCTGACCTCGGCAAGGCGCGTCGCGTCACCATCAGCAAGGAGAGCACCACAATCGTGGCCACGGATGATCACCGTGCCGCCGTGACCGATCGCGTTGCAGCGATCAAGCGGGAACTCGATGCCACCGACTCCGACTACGACCGCGAGAAACTGAACGAGCGCATCGCCAAGCTCGCCGGCGGCGTCGCCGTAATCAAGGTCGGTGCCCCCACCGAAACGGAACTCAAGAACCGCAAGCTGCGGATCGAGGATGCCCTGAACGCCACCCGGGCAGCGATTGAAGAAGGCATCGTTCCCGGCGGTGGAACAACACTGCTGCAGCTGGCCGATGGTCTGAACGGGCTGGTGGATCAGTTGGAGGGTGATCAGCGCACGGGCGTCGAAATCCTGCAGCGTGCTCTGGTGTCACCGGTGCATCACATCGCGACCAATGCCGGCCACAACGGCGACGTGGTGATCGAAGCCATGCGCAACAACGGCCAGGGCTTCAATGCCCTTACGGGCAACTACGAGGATTTGATGGCCGCCGGCATCGTCGACGCCGCAAAAGTCGTGCGGCTTGCCGTTCAGGATGCTGTTTCGATCGCTTCGTTGCTGATCACCACCGAAGTGGTGATCGCTGACAAGCCTGAACCGGAAGCCCCGGCTCCCGACGGCGGCGCCGATCCCATGGGTGGCATGGGCGGCATGGGAGGAATGGGCGGCATGGGCATGCCTGGCATGGGCGGTATGGGCATGCCAGGGATGATGTGATCAGCCCTTCATCCCTTGGCTGTAGGCCTGCACCTGCAGGTCGACTCCGGTAATCGCAGTTCCGACCACCACGTTGTCCGCGCCGGCCTCAAGGGCGGCGCGGGCCGCTGATGGCGAGGCGATTCCCCCCTCACAGACCACGCGAACCGACGTTTTCAACTCCTGCCGAAGCTCAGGCAGCAATGACAGGCCAGGCGGTGATTGGCCAGCGGTGTCTTCGGTGTAGCCGTACAGCGTGGTACCGACCCAATCACAACCCAGTTCAGCAGCGTTGAGTCCATTGGACACGCTGTCCACATCCGCCATCAGTGGTGCCCGCAGCTCGGATCGGCAACGCTGGATCAGCTCCTCAAGCCTTTGGCCATCCGGCCGACGACGCTGGGTGGCATCCAAGGCGATCACATCGGCGCCAGCAGACCACACCGCTTGAACCTCTCTCCATCCCGGTGTGATGTAGACGGAGCTGTCGGGAAAAGTGCATTTCCACAGTCCGATGATCAGTGCATCAGGGCAGCGGCGTCTCACCGCTCCGATGTGTTCCGGACTCTCCAGACGAACCCCGACAGCTCCGCAGCGCAACGACGCCTCAGCCATAGCAGCGATCACCTGGGAATCACGCATGGGGGAACCCTGGGGTGCCTGCACCGAAACGATCAGTCCCTGATCAAGTCGTTCAGTCGTTGGGATCATCTGCGATCAGGAGGCCTTCGGAAGGCTGTCATCACCGTTCACCAGCCATCGCCGCAGCGATCGAGGCGTGCTCAGCGGCGGTGCCTTGAACTCCTGCGAATCGTCAGCTGGGTCGTCGATCGAGGTGGTCGGATCGTCGAGAGCTCGGCTCACCTCGCTGAGTGATTGACGCAGTCCATGGGTCAACCGCTCGAATCGACCAGGCTGATCGAGTCCAGGCTCAACCTCCTCAACCGAATCGACAGACGAGAACTCAGGCAGAGAGTCCACACCGAACCGATGAACCCACTGGCTGCGTAAAAGCAGCAATCGACTCTGATCATCGGCCGCATGGGCGGCCTTCATCTGGTTGGCCAGAAGGGTCTGACGTTGGGACGGAGACTGGAACGTGGAGGTGAGCACGGGTCAGGACAGCTTGCGGTTGAGCAAAGGGCGAATCAGAAGGAAGAGTCCAACGGTGAGGGCGACCAGGATGCTGAGACAGCCGAAACCGGTCACATCGCCGTAGGGAGCCTCCACAAGAACGGCTGAAAGATCCAATGGACCGCGATAGGCAGCACGTATGGGTTCAATCGCGAAGGTAAGGGGATTCAAAGCCGCAAGCCAGCCCAGCCAGGACGGCATGAACGACAGCGGGGCCAGGGCTGTGCTGGCGAACAACAGCGGCAGGTTGGCCACGAAGATGACAGCGATCAGCTCGATGTGCCCCGGCAGCGCGAAGGCCAGACCGAGGCTCAGGGCGGTGACCGCGAACACCAACAGCAGCAGAGTCAGCAGCACCAGGACAAGACCAGCACCGCCGGGCCAGCCGTAGCCCAGGGCTGCAGCCGTCAGCATGATGGCGAGGCTCTGCAGCAGACTCAGGGCGGTGATGTAGATCACCGAGGCCAGCACGATCGAACTGCGACTACGCAAAGGGGCTACCAGCAGACGATTGAGAAAACCGAACTCCCGATCGAACATCACCGGAAGTCCGGCATTCAAGGCACCACTGAAGGCGGTGAAGACGATCACGCCTGCTCCGAGAAATCTCCCGTAGCTCATTCCCCCAGGCAGCAGGCCCTCCGGTGCATTGGCGAACAGGGCACCGAAGAGGATCAACCAGATCAAGGGTTGAAGAATGCCGGCGATCAGCGTGGACGGACGACGCAGCAACTGCAGAAACAGTCGACGCGTCAGTGCCACGGTCTCCTGAATCAGCTCGGCAAAAGCGCCGCGGTCGTTGGCGAGGGAAGGCAGGGCAGACGGAGTCATGAGAATTGGCTCACTCAACGCATGGACTGGCGCTTTTCCTGTTTGAGGTCGCGCTGACCGGCCAGGGCCAGCTCCGCATCCATCAGGGTTCGGCCTGTGGCCTGAAGGTAGACGTCATCAAGGCTGGGACGGCTTTGCGCAAGGGCAAAAACCGGCAACCCTTCATGATCCAGACATTGCCGCACGCGATTGATCACGGCTTCCTCATCGATCACGAGATTGAGCGAAAACCCCTGGGCCCGGTTCACCACCACCTGACGGACTCCCTCCACCGGTTGCAGCAACTGACAGACCCGATCGGCTTCAGAGGCATCACTGAATTCCCGTACGCGCAGGGTGACGCGATCGCCACCAAGCTGCTGTTTCAGTCCATCTGGAGTGCCTTCTGCGATCACGCGCCCGGAATCAATGATCGCCATGCGATCAGCCAGGGCCTCGACCTCCTCGAGGTAATGGCTGCTGAGCAGCACACTGGTGCCCTGACTGACGAGCTGACGCAGGAGATCCCAGATGGCAGACCGGCTCTCGATATCAAGGCCGACGGTCGGTTCATCCAACACAAGAAGGCGGGGTCGGTGCAGCAGACCTGCCGCCAGATCAAGCCGGCGACGCATGCCACCGGAATAGGTCCCGCAGCGTCGATCCACCCAAGGCTCCATGGCCAACCGCTCGATCAGTTCCGCCATCCGCTGATCACGAATGCTGCGTGGCAAGTGATAGAGATCTCCCTGAAGCTGGAGCAGCTCACGGCCTGTGAGGATTTTGTCGATGGCCACCTCCTGGGCCACGTAGCCAAGTTGCCGGCGTACCGCTCTGGGATCCGTCAAAGCGTCGAGACCGGCCACCTGGACGGATCCCGAGTCGGGTTCAAGCAGCGTGGCCAGGATGCGAAGTGTCGAGGTCTTGCCAGCGCCATTCGGACCCAGCAAGCCATAGAGGCAGGCCTCAGGAACGTCCAGGTTGAGGTCGTCGAGCGCCACAACAGTGCCGTAAGCCTTGTGCAGGTGCCGAAGTTCAATCAGAGGCATTGCACAGCCAAGCCAGAGACGGAATCTAAGGACCGATCAGACGATCGGCAGGCGCTGCAGACCGAACATCACCTGTTGATCAAAGCTTGAGGCGAGATCGGTGCGGCTGAGCATCAGCAACAGACAGATGCCGAATAGATAGAGAATCGACCATCGAAACAGTCCCTTGGCAGCCGTCAGGCTGTCGGGATCCATCGACAGGCGCTGGACCATCTGAATCAAACGGCCATTGAAGGGAAGCAGCATCATTCCGTAGAACACACCCCCCGTAGGCAGGGCCAGAACACCGAACCCGCTCAGCAGCACCGTGGCCCAGCCGTAGCGACGGATTGCCCTTGCTGTGACCACGGGGCCCTTGACCACCGGCAGCATCGGAATGCCGACAGCTCGGTAGTCCTCCCGAAGCAACAGCGCCAGCGCCCAGAAATGAGCGGGTGTCCAGACCATGACGAGCGCGAACAGCCACCATCCACCCAGGCCCACATGACCGGTCGCCGCAGCAGCTCCCACGAGGGGAGGAATGGCCCCTGCAACGCCGCCGATGACGATGTTCTGCGTTGTCCGGGGTTTGAGAAGGGCGGTGTACAGCAGCACATAGCTGCAGAGCCCAAGCAGAGACAAGCCGGCGGCCAGGCAGTTCACACCGCTCACCAACAGCATGGCCGCCGCCAGGGTGCAGGAGATGGCACCGATGAACGCGCTTGTGGGGGACAAACGTCCCGATGGAAGGGCTCGGCCGCTGGTGCGCTTCATGCGGCCATCAAGATCCTGCTCCCAGAGACAGTTCAAGACTCCAGCAGCGGCAGAGGCCAGGGCCCCGCCACCCAGGGTGCAGACCAGACGGGGGGATGACAGGGGCCAACCCTCGGTGAGCGCCATACCACCGAGGGTGGTGGCCAGAAGCAGAGGAATCAGCCTTGGCTTGGCCACTTCAAGCCAGGGGGGAAGCTTGACGCGCTTCCTCGAGGGAACAACCTGATCGCGCGTGGGCAGGGCAGCGGAGATGGCTTCAGCCATGACAGGGCTCCAGAGAAGAGTCGTTGAGAGCGACAGGACAGGGGACAGCAGCAACCGACGGGGGGCAGCGCACCAACAACGCCGCCAGAACACCCACCAGCAGTGCCGCCACCAGCTGATGGGCCACCGTGACCAGCGGCTGATCCAGACCGAGTCGGAGCGTGGTGATGCCGAGGCTGACCTGAATGGCCACAAGCAGAACCGCTGCAAGCAGAAGCGGCCACTGACGGCGGCTCCACCCACCGGCCAGCAACGCCACAACCACGAACAGAAGCACCACACCGGCGACGGGCGTTGCTGCAGAGCGATGCCAGAGCAGCCAGCGACAGGCATCACCGCCCGCAAGGCAGCGCTGAGCAGCCCAGGAGGTGGCCATGCGAGCTCCGAGGAGGCATTGACTCAGCACCCCACAGAGGGCCAAGGCCGACAACGGACGCCACCACCAGGGGGCCTGACCTTCGCCGGACTGCAGTAAACGCTGCGTGAATCCGCTGAGCAGGGCCACAAGCGTCAGCGCCAGAGCCAGATGAGCCGTGACGACTGCCGATGGCAGCAGCTGCAGCACCGTCAACGCCCCGAGACCGCCCTGGAGAGCGACCAGCAGCACCAACAATCCGCTCATCCAGGGGAGCCAACGGGGCAGCGATCGCCTCCAGACGACGGAGACAACGGCCATAACCACCAAAGCGACACCGATGACGAAGGCGTCAAGGCGATGAAACCACTCCAGAAACACCTGAAGGTTCATCTGACGACCAGGCAGGAACGTCCCGTAGCAAAGGGGCCAATCCGGACAGGCCAGACCAGCCTCCATGACACGGGTGGCCCCTCCGATCACCACAAGCGCGATCACAGCGACAACGAGGTGTGCCGCGAGACGTCCAAGACGGCGCCGCATTGGAGTCGTGGAAGAGAACATCATCGACCGTTCGTCTCGAGGGCTTGCGAAAGCCTGATCGGAACGTAGCGATGGCTGTTTGAACGTCACCTTGTGTGGACGTCTGCAACACCCTCAGGCCGTCGAAGGTGCACCTTTGCTGACACAAGCAGCGCCTTAAGAAACAATCCATGGAGATACAGAACTGGCTCCATACGCTGAAAAAGAGTTGGGTGCTGGAGCCATGCAAATCCCATCAGCCATCGTCACTCTTGTGATCGGGATGCTCCTTGCATTGGGAGGGCTTTGGGTCGGCCAGAACATCAATCTTCTTCCAGTGGATGCCAGCGTGAACGCGCCGATTTACGACGAGCTCTTTCAGGTTCTGTTCACAATCGGAACCATCCTGTTTTTGGGCATCGTTGGGCTTCTGGTGTACAGCCTGATCCGTTTTCGTCGCCGAAGCGATCAACTCGGTGACGGAATCGCCATCGAAGGCAATCTCCCCCTTGAGATTTTCTGGACCGCGGTTCCAGCGGTCGTTGTGCTCTTCGTGGGCCTCTACAGCTACGACATTTACGACCGGATGGGTGGAATGGTGCCGCTGGCTCATGACCACATGGCAGGGGCCCATGAACAGCGCATCTGGGGAGGCATCAG
>CAJWIC010000014.1 GCA_913040905.1 uncultured Synechococcus sp.
GATCCCTATCGCGGAGGGAAAAAAGAAATTATCGATTTCGATAGGAATCACTGGGCGATGAGTCAAGGGGATCTGCCTGATGTGGACGGGGAATCTGTGCGCCCTCTCCTCAGGTCTGGTGTCCGTGAGATTTATTCCACGCGATATGCCTACGCTGCCCTGAAAAAGGATGGGTCGGTTGTTACATGGGGTCTCGTTGATTCTGGAGGAGAAGCGTCTCAGGTTGAAAGCCGCCTGAAAGGAAATGTTGTGTCAATTGCGGCAAGTCGATACGCCTTTGCTGCACTTCTGAAGAACGGTTCCATTGTGACCTGGGGCGATCCAGAAGCTCAGCGGATGACAGCGGAAACAAGAAGGGCCTTGCGACGTGGTCAATTCCAATCAGTGACTGCCAACCGTTATGGCTTTGCGGCTTTGGGGGTTGATGGGAATGTTGTGAGTTGGGGGACGACAAGTTCAGAACGTAACCCTGGCTCTGACTATCTGATCGATACAACAGATGTTCAGGAGAGCCTTTCTGAAGGGGTTGTGGAGGTGTTTTCATCTGGTTATGCATTTGCGGCCCTGAAGGAGGATGGATCTGTTGTGGCCTGGGGAGACTCCATCAAGGGTGGAGACACCAAAGTGGTCGATCGTGAGCTCAGTTCTGGGGTTGTCGCATTGGCCACTCCATTTACGGATGTATCGACGTTCAAGGTTGACGATGATCAGGTCATCTCAATCATTGACTTTGATCTGTCAATTCTCGGCCGGGATTCTGCAGATCATCTCGTGTTGGCTGGCCTGGCACAGGTGTCTGGTAAGGGCAACAACCTTGCAAACCGTATTGAAGGGAACCGCGCCAATAATCAGTTGTCCGGCCGTCAAGGTGATGACACCCTGATCGGTGGAGCAGGCGATGACGTTCTCAGAGGTGGCTCAGGTGATGATCATTTGATTGGTGGCGAGGGTGCTGACCGTTTTGAGTTGTCGACGGGTCACGATGTGGTTCGTGATTTCAATCCGATTGAAGGCGATTTAATTGAAGTTGCTGATCCAGACCTGGTCCGCTTCAGTCCTTCCAGTCTCGGTGTGACGTTATCCCTGGAGGGAAGCAGGGGGTCATTGCTTTTGGAATCGGTTTCGTCTGAGGAGTTGATTGGCTACGACATCGTTGTCTGACGATCGTCGTTGCAGAGATTGAGATGTTGGCGGAAAAATTGTTCCGTCTTTTCCAGTACCTCAATCTGCGTGGCCTGGTTGCGAAATCCATGGCCTTCGTCCTCGAACAGGCTCACCTCCACCGCGATGCCATTGCGTCGCAGCGCCTCGGCCATGCGTTCGGTCTGTTCCGGCGGCACCACCTTGTCCTGCAGCCCCTGGAAGAACAGCACCGGGCAGCGGATGCGATCTGCATGCAGCAGTGGTGAGCGTTGCTCATAACGCTTCCTTTGATCGGGCCAGTCGCCCACCAGGCTGTCCAGGTAGCGGGCCTCGAAGCGGTGGCTGTCCTCGGCCATGGCGGTGAGGTCACAGACGGCATAGCGGCAGGCACCGGCGCGGAACACGTCGCTGAAGCAGAGGGCCGCCAGGGTGGTGAAGCCACCGGCACTGCCCCCTTCGATGGCGATCTGATCGGGATGGGCACGGCCAGAGACGATCAGGGCGCGCGCTGCAGCGGCGCAGTCCGCCACGTCCACCACGCCCCAGCCTCCCTTGAGCCGTTCCCGGTACGCCCGGCCGAAACCGGTCGACCCGCCGTAGTTCACGTCCACCACGCCCCAACCGCGGCTGGTCCAGTACTGAATGGCCAGGCTCAGGCCGCGGCGGGCCATGGCGGTGGGTCCGCTGTGGCTTTTCACCAGAAGTGGAGCAGCTGCTGTTGCGCCTCCTTGCGGTGGGTAATACCAGGCATGGCTGCGCTCGCCGTCGTGGCCCTCGAACCAGATCGGTTCAGCCACGCTGATGTCCTGCTGAGAGACGGGGTTCTCCAACGCTGGGGTATGGATCCAGGAGCAGGTCCCATCAGGGGACAGGGACAGTTCCAGCAGCCCCGCCATCGACGTGCTGTTGCTGGCCACGGCCACCGCGCGGCCATCCAGAGCCCGCAGTCCAGCCAGGTCGTCGTAGGGCTGGTCGATCGTGGTGACCGTGCCGTTCAGGTGCAGGCGTTGCAGCGACCAGCAGCCATCGGCGCAGGTGGCCGCCAGCAGCTGTTCTCCATCCCAGGCCGTCGTGCTCATGCCGTAGATCCACTGCGGCATCGCTGTTTCGGCGCTCATCGGCCAGGGATGCTCCCAGCTGGTTGCCCCCGGTCTTCGTCGCTTCAGGTTCCACCAACCCTCGCTGTCCTCCGCCACCAGTAACGACCCGTCCGGCAGCCACTGGGGCTGGAACACCGACACGCCCGCACCACCAGCGATCACGCGGGGCTGACGCAGGTCTCCCGATGGGCATAGATCAGCGCACCAGAGCTGACTGCTGTCCCATGGCATGGCCGGTTGCTGCCATTCCACCCAGGCCAGTTGCTTGCCATCCGGGCTGAGGCAGGCATAGCCGGCGAAGTCGGCCGGCTGATGCAGGAGTGAGGGCTCCTGATCCGTCTGGTCCAGCTCGGCACTCACCAGTTGATCCACGCCGTTGATCTCGCGGATACCGAGCCAGCGATGGCGGTTCAGATCAAGCAGGCCGTCCGCCAGCTGCCAGTCGCCGTCGCGCGTCAGCTTGCTGGGCTGCATCAGCGGCTCAGGCCTGTTGGTTCCCAACGGAGGCAGCCGCCAGTCCTGGCGCCACAGGCTTCCGTCGGCGATCCACACCAGAACAAGGGTCTCGCCCTCCACGCCGCAGCACAGCACACCCCCGCCGTAGTCATGCACGCGGCTGCGCAGACTGATCGGGGCAGGGGTGAGTTCGGTTGGTTTCAGCGCCGTGGCGCCGAAGGGGCGGATCAGGGCTGTGGTGCGTCCCTTCTCCTGAGGGCGTTGCTCCAGCCAGAGCAGCCAGATCCGCTGGTCCGGTCCCTCCAGCAGCTGCGGTTCCTTCAGGCCGGGAAGCCTGCCGACGGCGATCGATGCCGGAAGAGGGGTCGGAGCCATGCCAGCTGAATCAGGCCAATTACGATGCTGTATCAACGCTGGGGTGGTCTTGGCCGGGAGTTTTGCGCAGCTGGCCCGAGCGGCTGAACAGTCGAGGGACACGATGTTGGTCCCGAAGACAGCCCTGGAAACCCCGCCGCTGGAGATTCACACCCTGGGAGCCGAGGTGTTGCGTCAGCCGGCCCGACGGATCGGCAAGGTGACGGAACAGACCCGTGAGCTGGCCCGCGACATGCTCCGCAGCATGTACACCGCCAAAGGCATCGGCTTGGCGGCACCCCAGGTGGGTGTTCATCAGCAGCTGCTGGTGATTGATCTGGATCTCGAAAATGCCACCACGCCGCCGCTGGTGCTGATCAATCCCGAGATCAGCTCCGCCAGCGCCACCATCGACACCTACGAGGAGGGCTGTCTGAGCATCCCTGGCGTGTATCTCGATGTCGTGCGACCCACGGCCATCGAAGTGAGCTTCCGCGATGAGATGGGACGGCCGCGCAAGATGAAGGCCGACGGTCTGATGGCCCGTTGCATTCAGCACGAAATGGACCATCTCAACGGTGTGCTGTTTGTGGACCGCGTCACTGATGAGGCCGGTCTTCTGAAGGAATTGAAGGATCATGGTTTCCAGCGCCAGCACGTTCAGAGCGTTTCCTGATCCATGCCGATGAAGCCCCTGGCCGGATTGTTCCTGGCCCTCGCCTGTGTCCTCGGTATCGCCACCACCGGCTGTGTGTTCGAACTGGCCTACGGCGATCCCGACCTCGGGGTCTCCACCACCAGTTGGATCCTGGCCCTTGCGGCTCCCGCCACCGTGGCGACCCTGGTGGTAGCCATTCGCATCAACAAACCGGCCTGATTGGGGGCGACTGACGGGGCCAGCACTTTTACGATCCGTCCAGCTCAGCTCCCGGCCGTGATCTCTCGTCTTCTGCCCGCCGCTGCCGGTCTTGCCGTCGGCCTTGCCGCTGCGCCGGCAGCTCTGGCCCAGGGATCGCTGTTCACGGCCGTGCCTGTGGACACGAGCAAGTTCATCCTTGTGTCGGCACCGATCGGCAGTGGAGAGCGCTCTCAGCTCAACATCTATGAACAACGGTCCGAGAAGCGGCCCTGTTTCGCCGTCAGTGGCAGTGCACCCGCCGTCGTTGATCCCTTGCTGTCAACCTTTGATTTCACCGGCATCTGCAACCGCTACATCGATGGCAACGGGTATTCCCTGCGCATCGGCGGTGATGATCTCGGCACCCGTTATCGCCTCACGGTGGTGAACACCGGCAGCGATATGGAGCTGCTGGCTGCCCCCACCCGGGATCGCAGCCAACCCACCTTTCTTATTGCCAGTACCGGTGGTGCCGGCAGTGACTTCCTCAAATTCAATCTCGAGCCGGGCTGGACCCTGATGCGTCGTGCCTACGGCAAGAAGACCCTTGGCCATATCTACGTCTATCGCGACAGCGCTCCAGCCCAGTGATGCTCGCTCACAACAGGTGTATTCACTCGTTGTCGTGCGTCGTCAGCGTTTCCACACTGTTAGGAGTCGTCAGGAGAATGGGATGAAGTCCACGGTGCTCCATTGGCTCCATTGGTTCGGTGAAGCGATGGTCCATACCCTCGGCTTAGAGCAGGATCGTCACCTGCAACCACCGCCGATCGGACCACAGCCCTATCGGGATGTGCCGACCAAGCCCATCAGGGATTGGTGAGGCGGCACGGCTCTCGCGAACCCATCACATCGCTGCAGCGGTAGTGGCTGGCCTCTGCCACGGCGTCAGCGCTGACCCTGGTCTCTCCGTTCAGGTCCGCCACGGTCCGTGCGACCCGTAGCAGGCGGATGCCACTGCGGGTGGAGTAACCCCGATGGGCCACCAGGCGCTCCCACAGCTGGAGCGCTGCTGGTGCAAAGCCACCGCGGTCTCCAAGGGCCGTGGCCGGCAGCTCCCGGTTGCAGACCCCGCCGGGATTGCGGTCATGCATGCGTTGACGGGCGGCCGCAATCGTCTGCGGTTGCAGCCAGGTTTCATGGCTTGTGTGGTCCCCCCGCAGGCAGCGACGCATCTCCTCGGCGGGGCGCCGCTCCAGCCGCAGCTGCAGATCCAGACGATCCAGCAGCGGGCCTGACAGCCGCTGCCAATAGCGCTGACGTTGGCTTTGGCTGCAGCGACAGCCGTGCTCCCGGTCGCCATGCCAGCCACAGGAACAGGGGTTGGTGGCGGCCACCAGAGTGATCGCGGCTGGAAATGCCGTTTTCAGACGGGCGCGGCTCAGTCTGACCGTCCCCTCCTCCAGGGGCTGGCGCAATTGATCGAGCACGGCCCGTGGGAATTCCGCCAGCTCATCGAGGAACAACACGCCGCCGTGGGCGAGGCTCAGTTCCCCCGGTCTTGGGTTGCTTCCGCCCCCCAGCAGGGCCGCCGCAGAGCTGCTGTGGTGCGGTGCCCGGAACGGGCGCTGCAGCTGCATATGCAGTGGTTGCTCCAGCTGGCCGGCCACGGAGTGGATGCGGGTGATGGTGAGGGCCTCATCGGGGCTGAGCGGGGGTAGCAGCGCGGGCAGCTGTCGGGCCAGGTGGGTTTTGCCGCAACCGGGAGGGCCGACCATCAGCAGGTGGTGACCGCCAGCAGCGGCCAGGGCCAGGCCCCGACCCGCCAGCCCTTCGGCCTGAATGGATGGAGGCTCTGGGTGCTGCGGCTCCGGTCGGGCCCGGCACACCCGCAGGCAGGGCCGCTCCCCCTTGAGCTGCTGCACCAGTTGCTTCAGATCGGGGGCGGTGCGCACCACCAGGTCTGGGATCAGAGCCGCTTCATCGGCATTACCCGGCGGCACCACCAGCGCCTGCGCTCCGTGGCGGGCAGCCAGCTCCGCAATGGCGATCACGCCGCGGCAAGGCCTGAGGCTGCCGTCAAGGCCCAGCTCGCCGGCGCACCAGATGCCGTGCAGCCGTGGCCGGTCCAGCTGGCCACTGGCCACCAGCAGTCCAAGGGCAATCGGCAGATCAAAGGCGGGACCCTCCTTGCGCAGATCGGCGGGAGCCAGGTTGATCACCACCCGCACCAGCGGTCCGCGGAAGCCGGAGTTGCGCAGGGCGGATCGCACCCGTTCCCGGGATTCCTGGATCGCCTTGTCCGGTAACCCCACCAGCTGAATGCCCGGCAGTCCTGGTGCCAGGTCAACTTCAACGGTGACGGGGTGAGCCTCCAGGCCCTGCAGCGATGCACTGAGACAACGTGCCAGCATTCGGCAGTGGTGTGATGCATGGGGTTGATGCCCCACCTGTCACATCAGCAGCCCCCTCCTGAGCTTTCTCGCCATGGCGGACGACACGATCTTCGGCAGGATCCTTCGGGGGGAGATCCCCTGCGATGAGGTCTACAGCGATGACCGCTGCCTCGCCTTTCGGGACATTGCTCCCCAGGCCCCGGTGCATGTGCTGGTGATTCCACGCAAGCCGATCGAGAGCCTGCGGTCCGGTGCTGAAGAGGATGCGGCCCTGCTGGGCCATCTGTTGCTGGTGGCTGCACGCGTCGCGAAGCAGGAGGGATTGGACGACTTCCGCACGGTGATCAACAGCGGAGCCGGTGCCGGCCAGACGGTGTTTCACCTCCACGTGCACGTGATCGGTGGGCGTCCTCTGGAGTGGCCGCCCGGTTGAGGTCTGCCTCGTCAGAATGACCCCATGACGGTTTCCTCCATGGGGTCGCGCCAGGGCTTGCGCGGCCAGCTCAACAAGCTGCGCAATCTGGCCCAGCCTTTCTTTTTGCCCCTCGATCAGGCCAGCGGCTGGCAGTTCGCTGGGTTGCTTGTGGCGCTGCTGTTCTGCGTCGGTGGCCTGGTGCTGGTGGCGCTCACCGGCCTGATCAACGGGGCCGAGCAGTTGTTGCCGGATCTGACGGCCAAGTATTTCGGGGGGGTCTCCGAAACGATCGACACGATCTGGAGCAGCGCCTGGGGGGTGGTCTTCAGCGGCTTGTTCCTGATGGGAGGAGCGGCGTTCCTGGCGATGCGCCAACAGCTGCGCAACCGCCGCTGGCTGCACTGGCTGATGCTGGGCGTGATCGTGCTGATGCTGCTCACGGTCAACGGCATCAATGCCGGCATCGGCTTCATTGCGCGTGATTTGACCAATGCCCTTGTGGCAAAGCAGGAAGAAGGTTTTTACCGGATCCTGATCATCTACGCCTGCTGTTTCGTCGTGGCGTTGCCGATCCGGGTGTCTCAGATCTTCTTCACCCTGAAGTTGGGAATCATCTGGCGCGATTGGTTATCCCGCAGCCTCATCGGCGATTACATGCGCAACCGCGCCTATTACATCCTCAATCCGAACGATGAACAGGCAACGGATGTCGACAATCCCGATCAGCGCATCACCGATGACACCCGTTCATTCACGGCTCAGAGCCTGCAGTTCACCCTGGGTGTGTTCGATGCGCTGCTGACCTTTTCCCTCAATATCCTCATTCTTTGGAGCATCAGCACAACGCTGACGCTTTCATTGTTCGGCTATGCGAGTTTCGCGACAGCTGTGCTGGTTATTTCCGGCCGCAAGCTGGTGAGGATCAATTTCGATCAGCTGCGTTACGAGGCTGATTTTCGTTATGGACTGGTTCATATCCGCAACAACGCTGAGTCAATTGCCTTCTACTCCGGAGAAGAGCCGGAAGCGGCTGAAACCGAGCGCCGTCTCGGCTCCGTTGTTCGCAATTTCAACCTGCTGATTATCTGGCGCGTCATCATCGATGTGATGCGTCGATCAATTGGATATGCCGGTAACTTCTTCCCTTATCTGGTGATGGCTGTTCCTTATTTCGCCGGGGAGATTGACTACGGCGGTTTTATTCAGGCCAACTTTGCCTTCGGAATGGTGGAGGGATCGCTGTTCTATGTGGTGAACCAGATCGAGGAGCTGGCGCAGTTCACGGCCGGGATTTCCCGTCTGGAAGGCTTCCAGAGCGAGGTGGAGCAGGTGAGCCGGGAGGCCAGAGGCGCCGACCCGGTCCATCAGGGAGCGGAGTCGATCGTGGTGCGCCACGCCGACCTCACCCCACCCGGTGCTGACCAGCCGATCGTTCGGGATCTCAGCCTCAGTGTCGGCGAAACCGACAAGTTGCTGGTGGTGGGTCCCTCCGGCTGCGGCAAGACCTCGCTGTTGCGAATGATCAGCGGGCTCTGGTCTCCCAGCAAGGGGGAGGTGGAGCGTCCACCCACCGGCGAGCTGCTGTTCATCCCCCAGAAGCCCTACATGCTGCTGGGCTCGTTGCGGGAACAGCTCTGCTATCCCACCGATGAAGGCCGTT
The DNA here is from genome assembly GCA_913040905.1 of uncultured Synechococcus sp. Next base: position 8,363 of record CAJWIC010000014.1, read on the forward strand.
TCAGTGACGACCAACTCCGCCATGTGCTTGATGAAGTCAATCTCAGCACCCTCTCGGACCGCTATCCCGACCTGGACGTCAAGCAGGACTGGCCTCGCATCCTCTCCCTCGGTGAGCAGCAACGCCTGGCCTTTGGTCGTTTGCTGCTGAACGCCCCGCGGTTCGTGGTGCTGGACGAAGCCACCAGTGCCCTGGATGTGGCGACGGAGGATCACCTTTACGCCCTGCTGCGCCAGCGGGAACTGGCGGTGATCAGCATCGGACACCGCCCAACCCTCAAGCAGTTCCATGATTCGGTGCTGGAGCTGCGCGGTGACGGTGGCTGGCGTCTGATGCCGGCGACCAGCTATGACTTCGGGCGTTCCTGATCCGGCCGGATGACCTCCCCCAGCGAGACCCCTGCAACCGCTTCGGTTCCGGAGACCTCCGCCACCACCACCGATATCCCCGCCTTCGGGTGGAGCGCCTACGCCGAGCGGGTCAACGGTCGTTTTGCCATGGTCGGTTTCGCGGCAGTCCTGGTGATCGAGGCGATCAGCGGTGACACCTTCCTGCATTGGGCTGGCCTGCTTCCTTGATTAAGGCAGCCGGATCAGATCCACTTCCCAGCGTCCACCACGGCTCACCTGCACCGCCAGCCGTCGTCCGTCTCCATTGAGGCTCACGGCACGGGGCACCCCTGGAGGCTCCAGCGGTAACCGTTGCACTGTCCCCACGCTGCGGCGGTACAGCACCAGTTCGGTGCGTTCATCCCGCTGTTGTACCACCGCCAGGCGGGTGCCATCGGCGCTGACGCTGACGCTGATCGGTTGGGCGTCAGCGCGATTCAGGCCCGGCAGGGGCACCGGTTGCCGAGCCCCCAGATCAATCAGTTCCACCTGTTCCCGTCCATTCCGCAGGCTGAGGCTGGCCAGCCAGCGCTGCGCCAGGGCAGGTTCCCGTCGGCTGCCGGCGTTCTGACGCAGCAGACCGTTGAGATCAGGCAGCGGCTTCGGCCGCGGACCACTGCAGCCCAACAGCAGCACAGAGAGCAGCAGCAGCCAGGGGATGGGCGTCATCGGACGCTCTCCAAGGGTGGTGTCGTGAGCGCCTGGCCGGCGGCACGATCCGGCTCCAGCAGGTCGCTGAGATCGAGAAGTTCCACCCGCCACTGGCCCTGGTCGGCGACTTGCAGGGCGAGGCGCCGGGCATCCGGCGCCAGACTCAGCCGCACCGGATCCCGTCCGCCGGGCAGGGGCAGAGGATGCAACCGGCCGTTGAGACGGTCCAGGATCACCGCCAGCCGTCGTTTGCCGCGTTGGGTGATCAAGGCCAGATAACGGCCGTTCCAGCTCAAGGACGGCGAGCTGTGGGGCTGATGGCGCCGCAGCTGCGGCACGGATCTCAGGCTGCCGTCCTCACCGCGCAGTTGCACCGTCGGACGGCCCTGGAGCGGGGTGATCACCGCCAGCAGACGCCCATCACCGCTGAGGGCGGGGTCGTCCTGGCTGCGGTCGATCCAGCCGCTGCCTGCACGTTCAACGCGGCCACTGCAACCCAGCAGGCTGATGGCCAGCAGGAGCAGCAGCAGCGGCGATCGGACTGGCGTCAGTCGTCGAAGCGGGAGCTGTTGTCCCGGGGGCGAGAGGCTGGCCCGCTGCTGCGGGAACTTCTGGGGGCCGGGCGACTGCTGGTGGGGCGGCTTCCCGTGGGACTCTGCTTGGAGCTGAAGGCCGCATCTTCAGCGGCGGGGCGGTTGGGTTGAGCTGCTGTGTTGCTGCGGGGTTCCGCTGCTGAATCGACCGCTGTGCGACCCATGGGGCGGCTGCCGCGGCGCTGATCCTGGCGCTGGCTGCGACGGTCGCCGAAGTCGGCCGGTTTCTCCTGTGGTTCATCACCAGCGCGGAAACGGGCCATGCGGCGGGAGCGCTCATCGTCCTGACGGGCCCAGCGTTCCGCAGGGCGTTCGGTATCACGGCTCCGGCGGCTTTCAGCCTGTTCAGGGATGGCAGCCCTGGAGGTGGAGGCGCGACGTGGTCGGTAGCTTTCCTCCAAGGGGTCGTCGTCGAAGCGCTCCTCCCGCCCGCTGAAGCGACGGCGCAGCGGCTGAGGCTCGTCGAAGCGGTCGTATCCGTCATCCCAGCCGCCTCTCAAACCGCCGGGTGCATCCCGGGGTGGTGCGGGTTCGTCATCGAAATAGGCGGACCGTCGAGCCTGTTCTGTGGCCACACCCCGTAAACGGACGCTTTCGTAGGCGAAGAACACAGTGGTCCCCGCCAGCAGGAACTGGCCGAACTGGAGAATCGGATCCAGACGCCAGCCCTGGAAAAAGAGGATGCCGCCACAGAGAAGGCCGATGGCGGCGAAGAAAACGTCGTAATCGCGCGCCAGGGCAGGCTTGAACGAGCGCATGAAATACAGCAGAGCACCGCCGACGGCAAGCACGATGCCGACGATGCTGGCCCAATTCAGACTGGCGTTAACCAATGAAGCGCCTCCGCAAGAGCTTCAGTTTACGAGCGGCGCCAGGGGGGTTCAGAGCTTGCGGTCGAGGCGGTCGGTCTGACTGATCAGGATCAGGCCGATGGTGGCGGGGACCACAACGATCAAACCTCCCCACACGAGGCTGCTCAGAAAATTGGAGAGGGAGGGGGTCATGGCGTCGGTGCCGTCGGGTTCAAAGCCGCAGTGATCCTAGGGATCAAGGCCCGCTTTCTACGATGCCGGTCCCAATGCTTTGAGCTTTGTGACGCCCATGCTGCTTCAGGTGCTTCCCGCCATCCACCTGGTCCTGGGGTTGCTGCTGGCGGCACTGACCCTGGCGTTCCTGCTGAGGATCGTGCTCACCTGGTATCCCCAGGTGGATCTCAAGCAGGGTGCCTGGCCCTTGATTGCCTGGCCCACAGAGCCTGTCCTCTCGCTGACCCGCAAGGTGGTGGCACCGATCGGCGGAGTGGACGTCACACCGGTGATCTGGGTTGGACTGCTCAGTCTGTTGCGAGAGCTTCTCGTCGGACAGCAGGGACTCCTCTCACAGATCCTGATGCGATCGCAGTCAATCAGTTGAGCATGTCCTGCTCGACAAATTTCGTGTGCACGTCGCCGTTGATGAATTCCGGGCGGTCCAGCAGGGCCAAGTGGAATTCCACCGTGGTGGGAATTCCGGTGACGGCGCATTCATTCAGCGCTCGTTTCATCCGGGACAGCGCCATCTCACGGTTGCGTCCCCAGACGATCAGCTTGCCGATCAGGGAGTCATAGAAGGGGGGGATGTCGTAGCCGGTGTACACATGGCTATCGACGCGCACACCCGGACCACCTGGAGGTAGCCAGCCTGTGATGCGGCCTGGAGCCGGTCGGAAATTGTGAGTGGCGTCTTCGGCGTTGATCCGGCATTCGATCGCATGGCCGGAGAGGTTGATCTCCTCCTGGGTAACGCTGATGGGCTCCCCACCGGCGATACGCAATTGCTCGGCGATCAGATCAATTCCCGTCACCATCTCGGTGACGGGATGCTCCACCTGGATGCGGGTGTTCATCTCCATGAAGTAGAAGCCGCCGCTGCGATCCAACAGGAATTCGACGGTGCCCGCGCCCTCGTAGTTGATGCTGCGGGCGGCGGCCACGGCGGCCTCCCCCATGCGCCGACGCAGATCGGGATCCAGGGCCGGGCTGGGGGCTTCCTCCAGCAGTTTCTGGTGGCGCCGTTGAATCGAGCAATCCCGTTCGCCCAGGTGGACGACATTGCCGTGGCGATCGGCAAGCACCTGCACTTCCACATGCCGGGGGCGATCGATGAATTTCTCCATGTAGAGCCCCGGATTGCCGAAGGCAGCCTCCGCTTCGCCCTGGGCAGCTTTGAACAGATTGTTCAGCTGGTCCGGGCTCTGCACCAGACGCATGCCCCGGCCGCCGCCGCCGGCGGTGGCCTTGATCATCACGGGGTAGCCCATCTGCTCCGCCAGTACAGCGGCGTCGTTCGGGCCGTTCAGTAATCCCTCGCTGCCGGGCACGGTCGGAACCCCGACCGCCTGCATCGTGGCTTTTGCGGTGGATTTGTCCCCCATCGACCGGATGGCGTGGGGGGAGGGGCCGATGAAGGTGAGCCCATGGTCGCCGCACATTTCGGCGAACTTGTCGTTTTCCGCCAGGAAGCCGTACCCCGGGTGGATCGCGTCCACCCCGCGGGAGGTGGCAGCGGCGAGGATGTTGGGGACGTTGAGATAGCTCTTGCTGCTCAGGGCGTCGCCCACGCAGACCGCTTCATCGGCCAGTTGGACGTGAAGTGCGTCTTTGTCGACCGTGCTGTAGACGGCCACCGTGGCGATTCCGAGTTCGCGGCAGCTGCGCAGAATCCGGAGGGCGATTTCGCCGCGGTTGGCGATCAGCACTTTGCCGATGGGCATCCCGCAGCATTCCAGGCTTGATCGCGGATCGTATCAGTGACGACCGGGATGGTTGGAGCTTCGACCCCCGGTCGGTATGATCACGCTTCGGCGAGGCCCGAGCGGCTGCGTCGACCACGCGGATGTGGTGGAATTGGTAGACACGCACGTTTGAGGGGCGTGTGGCTTCGGCCTTGCGAGTTCAAGTCTCGCCATCCGCACTCCATTTCCTTGGCCAGACCTGCGACCGACGATCCCGGGCCTGCCGTTGTTCTTGTCTCCAACGGTCCCGGAGAACTGACCACCTGGGTGCGTCCATTGGCGGAACGCCTGCATGCGACGGTCCCACTGAGGCCGAGAACATCAGGGACTGCCGCGAGCCTGCAGCTGGTCCTGGTGCCTTGCCCCAATGCCACCGGCCAGGAACGGGCCGCGGCTGAGCCCTGGAACCTGTTTGAACGCATTACCCCCGCGGCGCGGTTCTGGGACCTGCTGTTGCGACCGGGTCGTTATGGTCCCTGGCCTCGTCGTGGGGTGGTGGTCTTCCTTGGGGGCGACCAGTTCTGGACGGTGTTGCTGTCAGCCCGACTGGGGTATCGACACATCACCTATGCGGAGTGGGTGGCGCGCTGGCCCCGTTGGAACGACCGCGTGGCTGCCATGTCTGAAGCGGTGCTGCAGCAGTTGCCCCGACGCTTCCAGCCCCGCTGCAGGGTGGTGGGCGATCTGATGGCGGATCTCTCCACGTTCGCTCGGCAGGCCACCCCATTGCCCGAGGGGGAATGGATCGGTCTGCTGCCGGGCTCCAAGCCGGCGAAATTGAGCATCGGCATGCCATTTCTGCTGGAGACGGCAGATCGCCTGGCGCAGCTTCGTCCCGGCTGCCGCTTTCTGCTGCCGGTGGCCCCCACCACCAGCGTGGGGGAGTTGCTGCGTTACGCCGGACCGGCCAATCCCATTGCCCGCCTCTACAGCAGTGGCGCTGTCGATGTCAGCGATGGGGTGCTACGGACCCAGGCCGGGACATGCATCAACCTGCTGGAGCAGCATCCTGCCCACGGTCCCCTGAGCCAATGCCAGTTGGCCCTGACCACCGTTGGAGCCAACACGGCGGAACTGGGAGCCCTGGGAGTGCCGATGATCGTGATCGTTCCGACTCAGCATCTGGAGGTGATGCAGGCCTGGGATGGTGGCCTGGGTCTGTTGGCGCGATTGCCCGGCCTGCGGCGGTTCGTCGGTGTGCTCCTCTCCCTGTGGCGGCTGCGCAACAACGGATTGATGGCCTGGCCCAACATCAGCGCCGGTCGGGCCGTGGTTCCCGAGCGGGTCGGTGCCATCACACCCCAGCAGATCGCAGCTGAGGCGGCGGAATGGCTGGCTTCACCGACGCGGTTGCAAGGCCAGCGCTCAGACCTGCAGGCCCTGAGAGGGCAACCCGGTGCCGTCTCGGCTCTGGCGGAAGAGGTGCGCCAGTTGCTGCCTCGCCAGCTGGACTCTGCCTAGGGTTCATCAGCTTTTGACTTGAGATGTCCGATGTCTGAGCGGATCGAGCGCTCCCCTGAGGAGTGGAAGCAGTCGCTTTCGCCGGAGCAGTTTCAGGTGGCCCGCTGCGGTGGCACCGAACGGGCCTTCACGGGGGCTTACTGGAACAAGAAAGACAGCGGTATGTATCACTGCATCTGCTGTGACGCTCCACTGTTCAGCTCGACGACCAAGTTCGAGTCGGGCACGGGCTGGCCCAGCTTCTGGGACGGGGTCTCCTCGGACGCCATCACCACCAAGCAGGACCTGAGCCACGGCATGGTGCGCGTGGAAATCAACTGTGCCCGCTGCGATGCGCATCTTGGGCATGTGTTTCCCGACGGCCCCGCCCCCACCGGTCAGCGCTACTGCGTCAACAGTGCCTCGCTGGATTTCAAGGCTGGTTGACCCCCAGGGCTGCCAGTTCAGCTGACCCGTGCCGCGGTCTCACCAGGGGTCATCGAGGTCGTCATCAGCAGCCATCGGCCGGCTGCGACGTGGCGGTTGTTCGCGCT
>CAJWIC010000015.1 GCA_913040905.1 uncultured Synechococcus sp.
CACGTCGTCATCTGCTGATCAGTTGGTGCGGCCGTAATGAGCACACCGGTGAGCCGCGGCCGGCCGCGGCCCCGGTGGAACAGTGGCTGCAGGACCTGACAAGGCAACTGGGGGCAGAAGCCAGTGCAGGGCTGTGCATTGCACCCGATCCCAATCCCCTGGACCGCAGCAACTTTCAGATCGCTGGTCAAGGCCAGCCCCTCAGCTGTGATCGCCGCCAACTGAAGGCGCGCCGCTGGCTCGATCGTCACCAAAGTGATGGCTCCAGCCACGGCCTGGCCCTCCCGATGCAGTGGAGCCCGCCGGATCCAGAGACAGCAATTGATCCGCTCAGCCATGAGGCGCTGTTGCAGTGGCTGGTGGACCCGCAGGCCGCCTGGCTGCGGCAGCTGGGCCTCCATCCAGCTGAGCGGGTGGATCCGGTGAATGATCTCGAGGACCTGACGCTCAGCGGCCTGCTGCAGGCCCAGGTGTTGAATCAGGATCTCGAAGATCTGCTGCTGGCCGCTGAAACGCCCGATTGGTGCGGGATGTTGGCGGGCCAGGGAGTGTTTCCCCCTGGGGCAGGCGCTGAGCTGGAGCAGGGAATCCTCAGCCATCGACTCCAGGCGTTGCAGCAGCAGCTGGACCGGCTTGGTGGTTGCAGACGTGAGGGGACGTTGCTGTTCGCCGGCGACATTCAGGTGGTGGTTCAGTCCGGACGCTTCTCACCGCGTGGTCTGATGCGGGGCTGGCTCCAGCATCTCCAGCTCTGCGCTGAGGATGCAGCGTTCAGCGGTAGTGCCGTCATCGCGCGGGCCGACAAGGGCGACGAGGCCAGGACCCATGTGCGCTGGGCTCGCCTCCAGCCTTCAGAGGCCGAAGTGCAGTTGCTGTCGCTGCAGCGGTTGGCTCAGCAGGGGCAGCAACTGTGCTGGCCCGTTCCGCCCAGGAGCGGCTGGCTGATGATGAGCAGGGAGCACAGCAGGGCAGGCAGCGGTGTGGCCGCCTTTCAGGACAGCTGGATCCGGGAGCGGCAGGACCCCCAGCAGCGACTGTGTTTCGGTGCGGATGTTGAAGCGGAAGAGCTGCTTGGCAGCCAAGGGTTCGATCAGGCTTGTGGGTTGCTCTACGGGCCGCTGCTGCAGGCCCTGGTGCGCTGAACGAGGGTCGCCGTCAGCCCTTCGCCCCGAAGCTGTTGATCAGAGCAACGCCATACAAAGCGATGATTGCGGCTCCCAGCAATCCGATCGATGTGAGCTGGCGTGCCATGGCGATGGGGTTCGGCACTCTTGTTGTGACCCGTCTCAGAAAACGTGTCAATTGCGTTAACGGATTGGTGTTGGATCGCTCGTCGATGACCATCGCCGGAGGGCAGCGCCGTGCGCTTTGACCCCAATCACTACCCCCTTGACCCTGGTCTGCGGTTGCTGGAGGCGAGTGCCGGCACGGGAAAGACCTTTGCCCTGGCGCATCTGGCCTTGCGCCTGATCAGCGAGGCCGCCATGCCCTTGCCCAGCCTCCTGGTGGTGACCTTCACTGACGCAGCGGCGGCGGAGTTGCGCTCCCGGATCGGTCAGCGTCTCCAGGATGCGCTGGCGGGGCTTGAGGCTCTCGAACACGGTATTGCCTTGCCGGAGGCTGATCCGGTCCTGGAGCAGTGGTGGCAGATGGCACCGCAGGGCCAGCCTCGCCGCGACTGGATCAGCCGTCTGTTGATCGCCCTGGAACAACTCGATGCAGCAGACATCACCACCATCCATGGCTTCTGCAGTCGCAGCCTGCGGCGTCTGGCGATCAGCAGTGGTGCGGCGATCCAGCAGCAGCTGGAGACCGATGCCACGGCTTTGGTGCACGAGGTGGTGCAGGAGCTCTGGCAACAGCAACTGTTGACCCTCCCCTTGCCGCAGTTGCAGGGATTGACGCAGGCAGGACTGACCGCGGATGGCCTTGCTGCTGCGTTGCTGCGTCTGGATGGCGACCCCCAGGCTCGGCTGCAGACGGACCGGGAGGACTTCGATCCCCGCGAACCCCTGCGGGAGCAGCTGGAGACGTCGCTTCAGGTCAGCTGGCAGCGTTTTGTGAGCTGCTGGACACGCGATGGTGAAGACCTGGAGCAGTGCTTCCGGTCAACGGCGGGTCAGTGGAAGGGGATGGGGTTCAAACCGTCGCCCTATAGCTCCAAACCCACCAGCGATCGCTGCGGTCAGGTGGATCGCTGGCTCGCAGCCCAGCGATCCACCCCGGATCTTTGCTCGATAAGGGCTCAACGCAAACTTCTTCACGACTACTTCCATCCCGGCGTCTGGTGCCGAACGGCGCGCAAGTGTGGTGAGGAGGAGCCATCCCTGGCCGCGCCTGATCTGCAACGGGCTATTGCTGACCTCTGGGATGGTCCGATCGAACGGGTCTGGCGCTATGGCCTGCGACGGGGATTGCAGCAGCTCCATCAGCGGCGGCAGCGCAGTGGCACGGTCAGCTTTGCCGGCCTGCTGACGGCGATGGACCCGGGTGAGGCCGAGGCCTCCTGGTTGGAGCCATTGCAGCAGCGCTACCGCGCCGTGATGGTCGACGAATTTCAGGACACCGATCCGGTGCAGTGGCGGCTGCTGCAGCGCAGCTTCGGAGGGGGAGCTCACCTGCTGTTGCTGGTGGGTGATCCGAAGCAGGCGATCTACCGCTTCCGCGGTGGCGACCTGGACACCTATCGGCGAGCCCGGGGGCTGGTGAATCGGATCGACACCCTTGAGGACAACTACCGCACCACTGCTCCTTTGATGGCGGGACTGAATGCCCTGATGGCTCCTGGATTGCCGGCGTCAGGGCTGCAGGTTCCGGCGGTTCACGCCCGCAGCCCACGGTCGGCGGCGGTTCTTCCGGATGGTCAGCAGCCTCTGCAGCTGCTGCAGTTCGAGCCGGACCTTCCAACCGGGAAGACCGCCATCGAAGCGGCGTTGCCGCCAGCTGTTGCAGAGGTTGTGATGCAACTGCTGAGCGAGCAACCGGCTCTGAGCCCCGATCAGCTCTGCATCCTGGTGAGTCGGCATGACCAGGCCGCCGATCTGCGGCGGGCCCTGGCGGAACGCGGTGTCCCCACACGACTGGTGGCGCAGGGGGATGTGCTGGACAGTGAAGCTGCTCTGGTGTTGCAGCGGTTGCTGGATGCCATGGCGGCACCGGCGGATGATCGCCGCCTGCGGCTGCTCGCCGCTTCTCCCTTGGTGAACTGGAGTGCTGAACAACTGCGTGGCGAGGCCCAGGCCCCGCAGCTCGACGCCCTGGCCCAGCGCCTGCGTCTGGCGGCGGAGCAGCTGCCGCGGTTGGGATTGCTGGGCTGCCTGTCCGGGTTGCTGGACGCGGAACGCACCGCTGGTCTGTCTGAACAGGGCCGCATGTTGGGAGATCTGCAGCAGGCAGCCCGGCTGGTGCAGGAGGAGATGCACCGTCAGGGCCTGGATCTGGCTGCTGCAGCCCTGTGGCTGCGCCGGCAACGGCTGCATCCCCCCAGCCCGTTGCCAGCTGCCCGCGAACCCCACAGCGATCTGGCGGAGAGCGCTGTGGCGGTGGTGACGGTCCACCGCAGCAAGGGTCTCGAATTTCCGTTGGTGATCTGCCCCTATCTCTGGGCGGGTGCCAAGGAGGCGCGTTACGTCACGGGTCCACTGTGGCGGGATGGCGAGGCGGGAGGTTGGCGACTTGCCCTGAACCGCGACTGGGGTCCTGGCTGGTCGCTCTGGCAGCGCAGCCATGCGGAGCAGGTGGCGGAGGCTGAGCGCCTGGCCTACGTGGCCGTGACCCGGGCACGTGCTCAGCTGCTGCTGCTTTGGGTCCGCTGCGTGCCGCAGCAATCGGTGCTGCAGCACTGGCTGTTTGAGGCTGACACCACGACGCTGCGGGATCTGCCCCTCAGCCAGCGGGTGCTGCAGCAGAAGACCGGTCAGCAGCGTTGGCGGCCGCCCCAGCGTCAGGAGACCTTGTCGATCGGAGCCACACCGCAGCGGATCGATCGCAGCTGGGGGCGTTCCAGTTACTCCGCCTGGATTGCTGCACCCGCTGCCGAAGCCCTGCTGGAGCAGGGCCGGGACCAGGATCCAGGGGCCGAGGAGGCCACCGCCGTCGGCGGTGAGGAGTGGCCGGACCAGGGACCATGGGCGGAGTTCCCCCGTGGTGCAGCGGCCGGGGATTGCCTGCACCGCATCCTTGAGCTGTTGCCCTTCCAGCGTTCCGCTGATTGGGGCCCTGTGATCGAGCAGGAACTGCAGCGGTCAGGACTCCCCCTGGACTGGCGGGAGGTGGTTGACCAGGGTCTGCAGCAGGTGCTGGACACACCGTTGGGGGGACCTCTGGCGGCCCTGTCGCTCAGCGCCTTAACGCCGGACCGTCGCCTGCATGAGCTCAGCTTCGATCTGCCAGTGCGTCACGCCTGTACGGATGATCTTGTGCAGGCGTTCTCTCTGGATTCAGAGGCTCGCTTCGGCCGCGACTACATCAATCAGCTCAGTGGCCTGCAGGTGAACAGCCGTGGATTTCTGACCGGATCGATTGACCTGGTGTTCAGCGACGCCGACGACCCCCAGCAGTCTCGTTGGTGGGTGTTGGACTGGAAAAGCAATTGGATCGGTGAGCGCGGTGGCTCCGGTGGCCCCAGTTGCTGTGGGCCCCGCCATTACAACCAGAAAGCGATGGACGAGCAGATGCGCCATCACCATTACCCGCTGCAGGCCCATCTGTATCTGGTGGCCTTGCACCGACATCTGCAATGGCGTCTGCCCGGGTACGTGCCGGAGCGTCATCTCGGCGGGTACGTCTACGTGTTTCTGCGGGGAATGCCGGGCAAAAGCGCTGATGATTCGGTCTTGCCGGGGCCTGGTCGCATCGTTGAGCCGGCACCCTTGCAACGGGTTCTGGCCCTGGATCGGCTGCTGCTGCAGGGGGCGGTATGAGCAGTAGCTGGTCTCCGGCCTTTGCTGCGGCGGTGCACGCTGCCCTGGTGCGTCGATGCCCGCCGGCGGCAGGGGGTGCTGCCCTGGCCGAGCTCAGCCAGGCCCTGGTGGAGGCGCTGGAGCTGGGCGAGCTGGATCTGCCACTGACATCAACCAGGGCTGCTGTGGCTCGAGCCAGTGGCTGGCTGGAAGGGGACGATTCGCTTTTGCTGCAGCGGGGCGATCGGATCGGTTGGCGGCGCTGGCTGGAAGCCATGGAGAACGTGGTGGAGCAACTGCTGGAGCGACAGCCGCCATCCCTGTCTGCGCCGCTGGTGACCGCTGAACCCACGAGCACACTCAATGCCGAGCAGCAGGCTGCCGTGCTGGCCATGGATGAGGCCGCCGTGGTGCTGCTCAGTGGTGGCCCGGGTACGGGCAAGACCAGCACCGTGGTGGAACTGCTGCGGCGGGCATCGCAGCGCCATCCAACCTTGCGGATCGGGCTGGCGGCACCCACCGGTAAGGCGGCGCGTCGGTTGGGGGATGCGGTGCGGCCAGGGTTGAACGAGCTGCCCTGCTTCACCCTGCATCGCTGGCTGGAGGCTGCCGGGGAAGGATTCCGTCGCCACCGTCAGCGACCGCTGGAGCTGGATCTCCTGGTGATTGATGAGATGTCGATGGTGGATCTGGAGCTGATGAGCGCTTTGCTTGAGGCGTTACCGGATGCCTGCCGACTGGTGCTGGTGGGCGATCCGGCGCAGTTGCCTCCAATTGGGAGTGGTGCGGTTTGGCAACGTCTGATGGACCCCACCGTGCGTGAGCGCTTTGGGTCAGCTGCGGTTCAGCTGCTGCACACCTATCGCAATCGCGGGGCGCTGGCGGACTTGGCGACGACCCTGCGGCAACAGGGGATCGAGGCGTTCAGAGAACATCTCGAACAGCTGCCGACAACAGCCAACGTGAAGCATGAGAGGGCCAGCCTGCGGCGGCTGCCGCCATCGGTGCGGGAGGGTTGGCGTGACCGACATGAGCGTCTTTCCGCTTTGGCGCATGGGTTGTTGGAGCGGCCTGAGTCTGAGCTGAACGACGCTGCGACCCCGTTGTTGCAGGAGCTGGAGCGTGAGCTGCTGCTGTGCCCTCGCCGCCGCGGACCCTGGAGCCTCGAGGACGTGCACCGAGGACTGCTGGGAGCGGCGGGATGGATGGAGCCGTTGCGCTGGCCGGAGGGAGTGCCGGTGATCTGCGGTGGCAATCAGCCGGAACTGGGGCTCGCCAATGGCGATCTCGGCGTCAAGCTCGGTTCCGGGGAGCACAGCCGGGTGCTGTTCCGCGTGCTGACAGCGGATGGACGGGCGCAGGTCCGTCGGTTGCATCCGGCTCGGCTGACGTCCCTGGAGCCGGCTCTGGCGCTGACCATTCATCGGGCTCAGGGCAGTGAGGCCGATCGCGTCACCGTGCTCTGGCCGCCGCTGCAGCAGACCAATGCCTCCTATGACAACCGTCTTCTCTACACAGCGATCACACGGGCGCGTGGCAGCTTGGACCTGATCATGGCAAGGGAGGGTTGATGCGGGTTGAGCGGCCCTGGGGTTGGTACGAGGATCTGCTGACTGCTCCGGGCTACAAGGTGAAGCGCCTGTTGATTCGCCGTGGCCAGCAGCTGTCTCTTCAGCGCCATTGCCACCGCAGTGAAAGCTGGACGGTGGTGGCCGGAGATGGTGCCTTGCTGTGTGGTGAGCGCTGGGTTGCAGCGAAAGCTGGTCTGATGCTTTCCATCCCCTGCGGTGCTGTGCATCGAGCCCGGAGCGAAACCTCCGACCTGGTCATCCTTGAGGTCCAACACGGCGATGATCTGCGTGAGGACGACATCGAACGACTGCAGGATGAATACGGCAGGGTGATAAATTGATGGCCAACCTTTGAAGCGTAGGCAACACAACCAGAGAGCAATTTTCTTAATTGCCGGGAGGTTGTGAGCCTGATTTCAGAGTTCAATCAGGCCAGGGCCTACCACCATGAATGACCAGCAGCTCGGGGAGACCCCGTGCACCGTCGATCTGTCTGCCTCCACCCTTCCAGAGCAGGCCACCGCAGAGGTGTTCACCACCACGATCGACAACAACAAGCCTGAGTCGGGCTTCGATGGATTCGGCTTCAGTGAGGCGCTGTTGAAGACCCTGGCGGCCAAGGGATACAGCGAGCCTTCACCGATTCAGAAGGCGGCCTTCCCAGAATTGATGCTGGGCCGTGACCTGGTGGGCCAGGCCCAGACCGGTACCGGAAAAACAGCCGCCTTCGCGTTGCCGCTGCTCGAACGGCTCGCCAGTGGCCAGAAGACGCCGCAGGCGCTCGTGCTGGCTCCCACCCGCGAACTGGCGATGCAGGTGGCCGACTCGTTCAAGGCCTATTCGGCTGGGCATCCGCACCTGAAAGTGCTGGCGGTTTACGGCGGCACCGACTTCCGCTCACAGATCAATGCCCTGCGTCGTGGCGTGGATGTTGTGGTGGGAACACCGGGCCGGGTGATGGATCACATGCGTCAGGGCACTCTCGACACCACCGGTCTGCGCAGTCTCGTGCTGGACGAAGCCGATGAAATGCTGCGGATGGGCTTCATCGACGACGTCGAGTGGATCCTGGAGCAATTGCCGCAGGAGCGACAGGTGGTGCTGTTCTCCGCAACCATGCCGCCGGAGATCCGTCGGCTGTCGAAGCGCTATCTGAAGGATCCCGCCGAAGTCACGATCCGCACCAAGGATCAGGAAGGCAAACGGATTCGGCAGCGCTCGATCACCGTGCCGATGCCCCACAAGCTGGAGGCCCTGCAGCGGGTGCTCGATGCCTGTGGTGGTGAGGGTGTGATCATCTTTGCCCGCACCAAGGCGATCACCCTCACCGTGGCGGAGACGCTTGAAGCTGGTGGTCACCAGGTGGCTGTCCTCAATGGCGATGTGCCTCAGAACCAGCGGGAGCGCACGGTGGAACGACTGCGCAATGGTTCCGTCGACATCCTTGTGGCCACCGATGTGGCCGCCCGGGGTCTGGATGTGGATCGCATCGGGTTGGTGATCAACTACGACATGCCCTTCGACAGCGAGGCCTATGTGCATCGCATCGGCCGCACCGGTCGGGCCGGCCGCACGGGGGAGGCGGTGCTGTTTGTGACGCCGCGCGAGCGACGTTTCATCAACAACCTCGAGCGGGCCACCGGTCAGCCGATCGAGCCCATGGAGGTTCCCGGCAACACGGCGATCAATCAGGGTCGACTCGACCGTCTGCACAAGCGCCTCAGCGAGGCGGCACATCAGGAGCGCCCCAACGCGGAAGAAGGAGCGTTGCTGAAGGAGTTGCTGCAGCGCATTGGCACGGAGCTGGAGCTCAGCCCTGATCAGCTGGCCTATGCCGCCCTGAGCATGGCCATCGGTCCGGAGCCTCTGCTCCGACAGCAGGGCGATGATGAGTGGATTCACAACAACCAGCGCCGCGATCGTGATCGGGGCGATCGCCGGGAGCGCCGCTCCGATCGGCCTGCCCGTGCCCCGGAGGAGAACATGCAGCGTTACCGCGTTGAGGTCGGCCACCGGGATCGGGTCAAGCCGGGCAACCTCGTCGGGGCCATCGCGAGTGAAACCGGTCTGCAGGGCCGGGCGATCGGCCGGATTCAGATCTTCGACAACCACAGCCTGGTGGATCTGCCCAAAGGCATGCCGGAGGACGTTTACAACAGCTTGCGACGCCTTCGGGTGATGAACCGAGAGCTGCAGATCAGCCTGGCCTCGTGATCTCAGGCGTTGCCCTTGCCTTGCTGGTCTCCATGGCATCGGCCCCAACCCTGACGGACGAGGATCCCAGCATTATTCGTGGCTTCTGCCTGGCTGCTTTTGAAGCAGCCATGGCCAATGCCGGTCTGTCAGCCCCTGAGGGGATGGCCAGGTTCACCTGCGACTGTTTCATCGAACAGGTGTTCCAGGGTGCAGCACTGAACGAGGCCCGAGAGACATGCACAACAGAGGCTGCCCAGCGCTTCCCCCTCGAGTCCTGATCAGGAGACGCTCACATCGGATGTCAGCATCTCCAGATCGATTGGGGTGCGCTCCATCAGAGCGATGAGCTCCAGTTGAACCTCAGGAAGATTGCTAGCCATGAGGGTTGTCAGAAGAGTGCAGCGATCGCCTGCGGCGAGTTCTCCGTCGTCGGTCCATTGCAGTGATCGCAGGTGCAGGCCATCCATACCCCTCTCTTTGTCGTGATCTCCTGACAATGGGCTAGACCTGTGGCTGGCCGTGAACTCTTTCGTTCTCCTTCCGTTTCCTGTGTTGTTTTGTGCGACTGCCCTGTAACGTCATCACGTTCAGGCCTGACCTCCGGCTTTCTCCGAGATTCGGAACCGGTTCATGCACCCGAGCACATCCAACGGTTCCACGCTCCATGACCATCTACATCGGCAATCTCTCGTTCCAGGCGGAGCAGGAGCATCTGTTCGATCTCTTCAGTGAGTACGGCGAGGTCAAGAACTGCAGCCTGCCCCTGGATCGAGAGACCGGACGCAAGCGCGGCTTTGCGTTTGTCGAGATGGTGAATGACGAGGACGAGCAGAAAGCCATCGACGACCTCCAGGATGTTGAGTGGATGGGTCGCATGATCCGGGTCAGCAAGGCCACGCCCCGTGAGCGCTCGGGTGGTCCCCGTGGTGGCGGCTACCGCGGCTGAGCTCAGGCGTCAGCTTCGAGCAGATCCAGCTGCGCCTCACGTCCACTCAGTCTGTTGATCAGGGCGCGGCTGCGATCGATCGGTGCAGCGTCGCTACTGCAGTCCGACTGGACCTGCGGCAGCGCCGAGCGCAGGTCGCGGCGTTTCTGACGAGCCAGGTACCGATGAAAGCGATTGAAGGCGCGGCTTCGGGCCATGGTTCCTGCTTCGGTTGGAACCTCGTTGTAGTGCGTCCTCAGGTTCAAAATCCGTGACGGATCCCACCAATCGATCAGCATCTGCTCCGCAACTGCCGCTGCTGCGGTTGCTGAAGCACCTGATGCCCCAACGCCGCTTGGTGATCACAGCAGTGACCTGCTCACTGCTCAACAAACTGTTTGACCTCGCTCCCCCAGCCTTGATCGGGCTGGCTGTGGATGTGGTGGTGCGCGGTGAGCAGTCGCTGCTGGCTGGGTTCGGCATCCAGACCGTGACTCAGCAGTTGTGGGTTCTGGCTCTGCTCACGTTTGTGATCTGGGCGGCGGAGTCGTTGTTCGAATACCTCTACGACGTTCTGTGGCGCAACCTGGCCCAGACGACGCAGCATCGCCTGCGACTCGAGGCCTACGACCACCTGCAGCAGCTGGAGCTGGCTTTTTTCGAGCAGGACAGCAGTGGTCGCCTGATGACGGTGCTGAACGACGACATCAACCAGTTGGAACGGTTTCTCGATCGTGGTGCCAACCAGATCCTGCAGTTGATCACCACGGTGCTGGTGGTGGGGATCGGGATGGCGATTGTCGCTCCAGAGGTGGCGCTGTTTGCTTATCTCCCCATTCCCGTCATCCTGCTGGGTTCGTTGCGGTTTCAACGGCAATTGGCTCCTCGCTACCGCGAGGTGCGTGCCCGCGCTGGTGATCTGGCCTCTCGTCTGGCCAACAATCTGGGCGGGATGCTCACGATCAAGAGCTTCACAGCCGAGCCGTTGGAGCTGCAACGGCTTCAGGCGGAAAGCCTCGCCTATCTGGAGAGCAATGGCCGGGCGATCCGGTTGTCGGCGGCCTTCATCCCGCTGATCCGCTTCGCCATTCTGTTTGCCTTCGTGGCCATCCTGCTGGTCGGGGGGTTCCAGGCCTTAAGCGGGCAGTTGGCGGTGGGGACCTACAGCGTTCTGGTGTTCATCACCCAGCGACTGTTGTGGCCGCTCACGACCCTCGGCCGCACCCTGGACGAGTATCAACGGTCCATGGCCTCCACCCAGCGGGTGCTGGATCTGATCGACACACCGATCACAATCCGCAGCGGTTCCACTCGCCTGGACCGACGGATGGTGCGTGGGGATCTTCGCTTTGAGCAGGTCGATTTCGCTTACCCCGGTCGGTCGTCGTTGCTGCAGGGGTTTGATCTGGTTGTGCCATCGGGGGCAACGGTGGGGATCGTTGGATCCACCGGCTCCGGGAAGAGCACGGTGGTGAAACTGCTGTTGCGCCTCTACGAGCGCCAGGGCGGACAGATCTTGTTGGATGGCCGTCCAATCGAACAGCTGCAGCTGCAGGATCTTCGAGGCGCTGTCGCCCTTGTCAGTCAGGACGTCTATCTCTTTCACGGCACGGTGGCCGAGAACATCGCCTATGGGGTTGCCGACCCTGATCCTGACGCCATCGAAAGGGCGGCCCGCCTGGCTGAGGCCGCTGGTTTCATCGAGGCGCTGCCGGATCGCTACGACACGCTTGTCGGCGAGCGCGGCCAACGGCTCTCCGGGGGCCAGCGGCAGCGCATTGCTCTGGCGCGGGCCATCCTCAAGGATGCGCCGGTGCTGGTGCTGGATGAGGCCACTGCAGCCGTTGATAACGACACCGAAGCGGCGATTCAGCGATCACTGGAACAGATCACCCGTGACCGCACCACCGTGGTGATCGCCCATCGGTTGAGCACGGTGCGCCACGCCGATCGGATCGTGGTGATGGAGCAGGGACAAATCGTGGAACAGGGGCGCCATGCTGATCTCCTGGCCCGTGGTGGTGTTTACGCCAACCTCTGGCAGGTGCAGGCAGGGGAAAGGATTATCGCTTCCTGAAGCAGGCGTTGTTGGCGGGGCATGGGCTGACCATGCTGGGGTCGCCAATCGGCCTCACTGTCATGGCCATGCAGGCCTCCATCGGCCAGGTGATGCATCACCCCCTCGGGGTGTTCGCTCTGCTGGTGGCGATCAGCGCGGCCGTGCCGCCCCTGATTCGAAGGATCGGCTTACCGGATCTTGTGGGTCTGTTGGTGGCCGGCGTTGTGGTCGGACCACACGCCCTCAACTGGGTGGACAGCGGCAGTGAAACGGTCCAGTTGCTCTCGGATCTGGGGGCGGTGTACCTGCTGTTCACGATGGGTCTGGAAATCGACCTGGAGGAGTTCAACCGAGTCAAGCGTCGCTCGTTCATCTATGGACTGCTGATCCTGCTCATTGGTGTCGGCACGGGGGTGGGTATCGGCCTGATGGCCGGATTCGCTTCCGTGTCCTGCCTGTTGCTGGGGGCCCTGATGGCCACTCACACGCCGCTGGGCTATCCGATCGTGCGCAGTTTCGGCGCCCAGAAGGATGAATCCGTGGTGGTGAGTGTCGGCAGCACGATCTTCACCGACATCGTGGCGCTGCTGTTGCTGGCCGTTGGCCTGGGGCTGGGCCAAGGCGATCTCAGTGGTGTTGGTCTCGGCCTGCTGCTGCTGCGCATCGGTGTCTTCGCCGTATTGGTGGTGATGGGAATCCGCTGGCTGGGGCGGCGACTGGTGGTGCGGGGCATCAACGATGAAAACCGCATGGTTCTGGCGGTGTTGGTGGCGCTGTTTCTGGCGTCCTTGGGGGCAGAGCTGGCCGGTGTGGAAAAAATTGTCGGCGCCTTCCTGGCCGGCCTGGCGGTGAACTCCGTCCTGCCGGAGGGGCGGGTGAAGGAGCAGGTGATCTTCATCGGTGGCGTGCTGTTCATCCCGATCTTCTTCATCGATCTGGGCCTGCTTCTCGATGTGGGCAGCCTCGGGGCCAGCCTCAGCAATTTCCAGTTCACGGCCCTGATGCTGGTGGGTGCCGTCGGCGGCAAAGGTCTGGCGTCCTGGATCAGCGGTGCCCTGTTCGGCTACCGCCGCCCGCAGATCCTGATGATGTGGTCGTTGACCATGCCGAAGGTGGCGGCAACGCTGGCCACAGCCTTCATCGGCTTCCAGGCGGGGTTGCTCAACCAGACGGTGCTGAACGCCGTGTTGGCGGTGATGGTGGTGACGGCCACCCTGGGACCAATCCTGACGGAGCGCTCGGTCACCCGTCTAGACGAGACGCGTCAGGGCACGCTTCCCGCCAGCTTCGGCGAAGAGATGTCCGCCTTGGAGGGGGTCAGCGAAGTGGTGCAGCGCCCGCTGCGGATCGTGGTGCCGGTGGCCAACCCGAGCAACGAGCAGGGGCTGCTCAGCATGGCCTCGCGCTTGCTGCGGGGCTCCTCCGGCGGCGATGGATTGTTGCTGCCCCTGGCGATGGTGAATCCAAGCCTGGAGGAGGTGCGCGGTGGTCTGAACCGGGCCGTCGCGGCGGCGCGCTCCCGGCTGAGGGCGGCGGAGTCGATCGGGGCTGATCTGCAGGTGCCCACCCGCACCCTGTTGCGTCTGGATGAGGACGTGGCCGGTGGCATGAGCCGGACGGCTCTTGAGCAGGCGGCGGATCTGCTGCTGATCGGTGCCGGCCGCCAGGATCAGCTGCGGGCCTGGTTGATGGGCGACATTGTGGATGGCGTCTGCCGGACGGCCCATTGCCCTGTCGTGGTGGTGAATCTCGGCCGTGAGCCGTCGGCTCCGCTGCATCGGATCCTGGTGCCGATCAAGGACCTTTCCGCCAGCGCGCGTGAACAGGTGGAACTGGCGCTGCGGGTGATCAACAGTGCCCCGGCGGATCAACGCACCCGGATCACCCTGTTGCATGTGCACGATCCCCGCTTCAGTGGATCGGATCGGCAGTGGATGGAGGAGCAGCTGATCCGCTGGAGGCCGGCTGGAATCCCGGCCGATCGATTTCACATCGTGATCGTGAGAGGGCCCGGCATCGATGGCTCCATCCACCGCCTCAGCCGCGACCACGACCTGGTGATCCTGCGCACCCAACGGCGGCGTGTCGCGGGATTGCCGATCCCCGGCAGTGATCGCACCAGCAAGCTGATCAATCAGCTGCCCTGCGCATCGATGGTGATCAGCGACCCCTTGGTCTGACGTCAAGGCAACCCCAGGGGCCGATTAGCGTTGATGGATGTCCGCCCTTCTCGACAAGTTGCGACGACGCCCGCTGTGGCAGGTGTGTGGCTTGGGGCTGGCGACGGGATTGGTGATGTCAGTGCCGCTGGCTCAACGGCATCCCCTGGCCGGTTGGTGGGGGCTCGGGATTGGCGACGTGGTGGTGCTGGGTCAGGACGCTGGGGGCAGCAACACCGACACGATCTTCACGCTGAGGCTGCAGCCCGGCAGCACCCGTATCACCCAGATCCCACGCGACAGCTACATCAACCCCGATGGCTTCGGGGCGATGAAGATCAATGGATTGCTGAGGCGCGGTGGCCCCGAAGCGGTGGAGCGGGAGTTGACGCGGCTGATGAACAGGCCGATTCGCAACCACGTGGTGGTCTCGCTTCAGACCCTGCCTTTGCTGGCCGATCTGGTGGGGGG
>CAJWIC010000016.1 GCA_913040905.1 uncultured Synechococcus sp.
AGCACACGGGTCACCTCCCGCAGGGTGTGTTGAGCCTGTGCCACGGCCAGGCCGTAGCCCGGAACAATGATCACCCGCTCCGCAGCCTCAAGGGTGAGGGCACATTCCTCAGCACTGCAGCTGGTGATGTTGGTGTACTCACCACCGCCGCCACCGCCGCCGGACGTCGCGCCAAGGGCACCGCCGAACAGAACGGACACCAGAGATCGGTTCATGCCATCACACATCACCTGGGTGAGGATCAATCCGGCGGCTCCGACCATGGCCCCAGCCACGATCAGCAGCTGACTCCCGACGACAAAGCCCGCCGCCGCCGCCGCGACACCGGAATAACTGTTGAGCAAGGAGATGACCACCGGCATGTCGGCACCACCGATCGGCAGAGTCACCCCGATGCCGAGCAGGCCGGATCCGATCACCAGTAACCAAAGCCCCTGGGAACCTTCTCCGGATGCAATCAACTTGACTGCTGCCACGAGTGAGAGAACCGCAAGGGCGATGTTCACGGCATGGCGCAGGCGGCTCTGCATCCAGGCGGGTGTGGAGAGCCAACCCTGGAGCTTGGCCATGGCCACGATCGAGCCAGTGAAGGTGATCGCTCCGACGAAAACCGAGACGACGATCGACACCACTGCCACCAGATCCGTGCCACCGGCCTCAGGGAAGAGCGCCACGCCCAGGGCCACCAGCAAGGAGGACATGCCGCCACAGCCGTTGAACAGGGCGACGGTTTCCGGCATGGACGTCATCGGGACCCGCTGCGCCGTGATGGCACCGAGGATTCCGCCGGTGAGGGTACCGACGATGATCCAGATCCAGGCGGTCGCTGCAATGCCGCCATCGCCGGCGTAATTGATCAGCAATCCGAGCACCGCCAGAGCCATGGCCACTGCGGCCAGCTGATTGGCACCGCGGGCCGAGCGCACCTTGGAAAGGCCCTTGATACCCAGGGCCAGCAACAGAACCGCTACCAGTTCGATCGCGTACTTGAGGATGAGCGAAGCGGACATCAGCGGTTCTCCTTACGGGCGGGCTTACGGCTGAACATGGCCAGCATCCGATCGGTGACCAGGAAGCCACCGATCACGTTGAACAGAGCGAACCCCAGAGACACCGCTCCAAGCACGAGCAGCGCGGGATTGTCTCCGGCCTTGATGATCAGCGTGAGGGCTGCCAGAACCGTGATACCGGAGATGGCATTGGCACCGCTCATCAGCGGTGTATGCAACGTGGGGGGCACCTTGCCGATGAGCTCAAGGCCAAGAAGGCTGCCCAGCAGCAGCACCCAGAGGAATTCAACGAACATCAGCTGGCTCCAGGGGTAAGAACATCGCCGCGACGGATGCTGCCGTCCTGGGCGATCAGACAACCGGCGATCAACTCATCCTCGAGATCGAGCTTGAGATCACCATCCTTGAGGGTGGGCTCCAGCAGTGCCACGAGATTGCGTGCGTAAAGAGCACTGGCGTGATTGGGCACGCTGCAGGGAAGATCGTTGCCTCCGATCAGCTTCACACCCTTGCGATCCACGGTTTCGCCTGGAACTGTGTCGGCACAGTTGCCGCCCTGGGCCACCGCCAGGTCCACCACCACGGCTCCAGGACGCATGCGATCGAGCATGTCCTCACTGATCAGACGAGGGGCACGGCGACCAGGCACCTGAGCTGTGCAGATGGCCACATCGGCTTCAGCGAGTTGATCAGACAGTTGCTGACGCTGAGCTGCCAGGAAGGCATCGGAGGCCTGCTTGGCATAACCACCGGACTCCGAGGGCTTGTCGTCCATCTCGGGTGGCTCGATAAACCGTGCACCAAGGGATTCCACCTGCTCCTTCACAGCTGGGCGGATATCACTGACATAGACAACCGCTCCAAGGCGGCGTGCTGTCGCCACGGCCTGCAGGCCTGCGACCCCAGCTCCCAGAATCACCACCTTGGCGGGCTGAACCGTCCCGGCGGCCGTCATCAGCATTGGGAAGTAGCGGTCGAGGGCGGCCGAGGCCAGCAGCACCGACTTGTAGCCGGCGATGTTGGCCTGAGACGACAGGGCATCCGCAGACTGGGCCCGGCTGATGCGAGGCAACAGCTCAAGAGCCATGGCCGAAAGAGCTCCTCCCTTGAGGCTGGCGGTCAACTCCCCATTGGCGTAGGGAGAGAGCAGGCCAACCACCAGGGCACCCTGACGAAGGCGCGAGAGGCTGGTCCCAGAGGGCGTCTGCACGCAGAGAACAATGTCGGCCTGGGACCATCCCGCCGCATCACCGGGTTCGATCAACTGCGCACCTTGATCGGCATAGGCCTGATCGAGGTATCCCGAAGACGTTCCGGCTCCGCGCTCGACGAACACATCACAGCCGAAGGACAGGAATTTCTTCACCGTGTCGGGCGTCGCCGCGACCCGGGTTTCCCCCGGTGTCGACTCCACCGGTATTAGAAGTCTGGGCAAGACGAAGACAACCACCGACCGGCCTGAGATTAGAAGGTCGCCTTCTGCTCACCCGGAACTTTTCTGAAGAATGCTGAGGTCGTTGAACAACCCTGGCTATCGGACAGTTGAATCATGTGTTCCCCATGGGTCTCAGCGCAATCGAGTGTCCCGACGGCGTCTGCCACAGCCACCACGGCGGTCATGCCGTGGAACGTCGGACCATGCAATCCACCCTTGAGGAGCACGGGCGCGACTGGTGCGAGCGACTGGCGGAGCGGATCTACGAGATCTCCGTGGACAGCTTCTCCCAGAGCGTGATGCCGAGCCTGCATGCGGCGGGATGGCAGCGTCGCCACCTCGACTGGGAGTTCAAACTCAACGAGCGCCAGTCGGAACCGGATCGCACCCTGGTGGACGGCATCATCAACGCGACCGAAAGCTTCCTGCGCAGCAGTGAAGTGCACCGTCTGTTCATCCAGGAACTGGTACAGGGCACCTTCGCTGAAGCCAGCGAAGACGATCTACGTATCAAGGCGGTCCGCACCCTGGTGGAGACGGAGATCGTGGCGATGCTTGCTGAAAAGCGACAGGAGCTGCTGGATCGACTGGCCCATCAATTGCTGGAGGCAGCCAAAGGAGACTTCGAAACCGCACGAACTGCAGCGGAGGACGCCCTGATCGAAGTGGAGCGTCTGGTGATCAACCACGCTGAAGCGCTCTGACGTCAGACGATCGGCAACACTTCCTGATCCAGGGAACGGGCCTGCCGCCAGCGTCCCCAGCGACGCAGCTGCCGGGCCCGCAGGATCAGATGGTCGATATCGCAGTCACTCTGCCAACACCGATCAAGCTGACGTCTCAGCTGATCGAGAAACTCAGGTGATGGGCGGCCCTTGGCCATGGCAGGAGTCGGCTGGTGATCCGGAACAGACGCTGATGGCCGGAACCTAGAGATGCCGAAGAGGTTCGAAATGGTTAAAAAGACTCATCTTTCCCCTGTTCACTATCTCTCCTTTCAGCTTCGACGTTGACCCTTCTGGATCCAGACCCACGATCCAGCCCAGGCAGTGGCAAACCCACCTCATCCAGCTGCTGCGTCGTCGACTGGATGGTGGAGCGATCAGTGAACAGGACGTGCTCGTTTTTGCTGGGCCCGGGGCAGGAAAGACCCTCGGCGCTCTGCTGGCCTTTCGCAGCATGCGTCAGGAACAACGTCTGCAGCGCTTCCTGGTGTTCTGTCACCGCACCTCGATCCTGGAGCAATGGCAACGGGCCGCTGCACGGTTGGGTCTCGAGCTGGTCAACTGGCCCTGTGAACCGGAGGCGCTGAGCCGTGCGGATGGCCTGTTGTTGACATACCAATGTGCTGCACGCCAGCCGCAGCAGCTGGCGACCGCACTCACCCCCTGGCCCGCCACGTCCCTCCTCGCCATCGCGGACGAAGCCCACCACCTCGGAGTGGATCCCGACGATCCCGGAGCAGCCGCCTGGAGCCAGGCCTTTGAGGAGCAGACCTCACACTGTCGACTGCGCCTTGGATTGACAGGAACACCGTTCCGCGCTGACAACCTGGGCTTCTGTGCGGCGCGCCGGATCCGAACCGTCCAGAACGGCGAGCTGGTGGAGCAGATCCAACCCGATCTCTGCGTGGAACCGCGGGAACTGATCGCCGCAGGAGACGTGCGGCCTCTGGAATTTCACTTTCAGGACGGCTGGGTGGAGCACAGCCAGGTGGGTCGTCCCGATCGTGATGTCTCCCCCCTCTCCCAGGAGCAGCGCGAGAGCTGGCGTGCCCGCAATCTTCGCCGTGCCATCCGACTGGCGGATAGCAGCTGCATCGGTCAACAGGTGATTCTTCAGGCCCAGAGACGACTCTCCAGGGTTCGACAGCAGCAGCCCAATGCCGCAGGACTGGTGATCGCCCGCGACATTGACCATGCCTCAGCCATCGCCTGCTTGTTGGAGGACGATGGCGACAAGGTGGATCTGGTCCATTCTCAGGACCCGGAAGCCTCGGCTCGACTCGATGGTTTCCAGGCCGGTGGAGCGGACTGGCTGGTGAGCATCGACATGTGCGCCGAAGGATTTGATGCACCCCGCCTCCGGGTGGTGGCCTATCTGACCACGGTGGTCACCCGCAGCCGCTTTCTGCAGGGCATCACACGAGCCGTCCGCATGACTCCGGAGCTGGCTGAACAGGAGCCAGTTCCCCGCAACCCGTCCTACGTGGTCGCCCCTGCCGACCCATTGCTGATGAGCTACGCCCGCACCTGGTCTGTGGCCGAGCCCTACGTGCTCTCTCCGGTCGACAGCGACGCCATGCCCCTCAGCGATCCCCCAGGTCGTGGACGAGGTCCCAGCCTGCCGCTGGAGGCGGTCAATGACGGAGCAGGAGCCATGATTCGCCTGAAAACGCCGCAACTGCCTTCTTTTCTGCAGCGTTGACGACATCTTTCTGCGGAGAAAAATGCGAATTTCTGCGAAATCAAGCCCTACACCGGGCCCTTGACCCTTCATTCTGTTTTTCATTGGGAGGCAACCATGGACGCTGCAATGGAACGTCGAGTCAGCGTTGCCACCGGCTGGGCCTCCACCCGAATCGCTGTCCTGGACAAGGAAGAGCGTTATGAAGATAGTTATGCGGTGACGGAGGAATTCCGCGAGTGGATCACTTGCATGGGCGAGAACGACGCCATGCTTGAAGACAATGTTCTGACCGTTCCGCGCAATCCAAGCAAGCGAGGAAGCATGCGCGACAGCTTGTCAAGCGACTTTCAGCTGGAAACCTGAAGAATTCATTAAATAACAGCTTTTCTTCGTGGTGATTGCGACGGATCGCGGTTAATCGGCTTGCCGCCCTCGGCGATCGATGCACCAGCCGTAGACTTAACTCATAGTCACTCCGCTTTAGAGAATGTCCGACGCATCCGGGCACATTGAGAATCTCGTCATCGTTGGATCAGGACCTGCCGGCTACACCGCAGCCATTTACGCCGCACGGGCGAACCTCCAACCGCTTCTGGTCACAGGATTTCAGCGGGGAGGCATCCCCGGCGGCCAATTGATGACAACCACCCACGTGGAGAACTTTCCGGGGTTCCCCGATGGAATTCTGGGTCCTGACCTCATGGATCTGATGAAGGCCCAGGCCGTGCGCTGGGGTACCCATCTAATCGAAGCCGACGCTGACCGGATTGATCTCAGTCAACGTCCCTTCCGCATCGAAGCGGACGGACAGACGATTCAAGCCCATGCCCTGGTCATCGCCACCGGTGCCAGTGCCAACCGGCTTGGCTTGCCCACAGAGGAGCGCTACTGGAGCAGTGGCATCAGCGCCTGTGCGATCTGTGATGGGGCCACCCCGCAGTTCCGCGATGAACAACTTGCCGTGGTGGGTGGTGGTGATTCCGCTTGCGAGGAGGCGGTGTATCTCACCAAGTACGGCAGCCATGTTCATCTGATCGTGCGCTCGGACCAATTCCGGGCCAGCGCCGCCATGGCCGATCGCGTGATGGCCAATCCAGCGATCACCGTGCACTGGAACAGTGAGATCGAGGACGTGGCAGGGGGTGAGTGGATGGAGTCGCTCACCCTCCGCAACCGGGTGACCAGCGAGACCAGAACCCTTGCGGTGCGAGGACTGTTTTATGCGATTGGACACACCCCCAACACCGATCTGCTCAAAGATCAGATCGAGTTGGATGAAAAGGGGTACCTGATCACTGCCTCGGGCCGCCCGGAAACCTCCGTTGACGGTGTCTTTTCAGCAGGAGACGTCGCCGACGCTGAATGGCGGCAGGGCATCACCGCCGCCGGCAGTGGCTGCAAGGCGGCCCTGGCTGCAGAGCGCTGGCTGACCCACCACAACCTGGCCAGCCGCGTCGCCAGGGCATCGGTGGAGCCGGCCCAGGCAGAGAAAGCGGTGAATGTGGCCGTGACCACTGAAGAGACTTACGACCCCAAGGGCCTGTGGCAGAAGGGCAGCTTCGCCCTCCGCAAGCTCTATCACGACAGCGACAAGCCCCTGCTCGTCGTTTACACCTCACCGACCTGCGGACCGTGCCATGTGCTCAAGCCACAGCTTCAGCGCGTGATCAACGAGCTCGATGGTCAAGCCCAGGCCGTCGTGATCGACATCGAAGCGGATCAGGCGATCGCCGAGCAGGCCGGCGTCAGTGGAACACCGACCGTGCAGCTGTTCCACAACAAGGCGATGGTGCAGCAGTGGCGAGGCGTGAAGCCCCGCAGTGAGTTCAAGACTGCGATTGAGACCCTGGTGGCTTAACGACGACGCGGACCCCCGGGACGGTTGCCACCCGGCCGTCCACCGGGGGCGCCGGCATTGCGTTCCCGATAGGTGATCCGACCACGGGTCAGGTCATAGGGGCTGATCTCGACCAGAACCTTGTCGCCAGCGAGCAGCTTGATGCGGAATTTGGTGAGTTTGCCTGCGGCCCGACACAGGCATTGATGACCGGCAGGCTGCTCAAGGGTGACCAGATAGAACCCATTTCCCTGTTCCTTCTCGATCACGCCCGAGGTTTCGATCATGCGCCTGTGGCTTACCCGAAGTACCGACACTTTAAAAGGGCACCTTCTGGCTCGCTTGGGCCGCTGATCCTTCTAGGCTCCGCGGCTTCTGCTCGTCCTGCCGTGTTGCTGCCTCCGATCACCATGGACCTGGGCCTGCTGCTGATCTCCATCGGCGTTGTCAACCTATGGAGGGCTCGCGAAAACGCCGGTTGACCACCCTGCTGTTCAACAAGCCCTACGGCGTGCTCAGTCAGTTCACCCCGGAGGCAGCAAGCCGCTGGGGATGTCTTGCTGAGTACATCGATGTTCCTGGCGTCTACGCCGCAGGACGTCTGGATGCAGACAGCGAGGGCCTGTTACTGCTCACCGATCAGGGTCGCCTGCAGCAACGGCTGACGGATCCACGCTTCGGACACTGGCGCAGCTACTGGGTCCAGGTGGAAGGACAGCCGGAGGACGCTCAGTTGCAACAGCTGCAGCAGGGGATCGAGATTCAAGGCCGTCAGACCAAGCCGGCCCAAGTGCGCTGGCTGCAGGGAGAGGAGATGCCGGACCTCCCAGAACGGAATCCTCCGATTCGGGTTCGCGCCACTATTCCCACCAGCTGGCTGGAGCTGAGCCTCAGGGAAGGCCGCAATCGCCAGGTGCGCCGCATGACTGCTGCCGTTGGTCTACCAACCCTCAGGCTGGTGAGGTGTCGGATCGACCTGATGGACGGTGGGGATGCGCTTGATCTGGGCGATCTACCGGTGGGGCGTTGGCGGTCAGTGACCAGCGCTGAACAGCACCGCCTGAACCGTCTGCTCAGCAGCAGGGTGCACCGACCTCGGAAGGCTGGTCGGGGAGCTGACCGACGAGCGTGACCGCACGAAATTCAATCCCTTCAAGCGTTTTCCAAGGCTGCTCGCTGCGATCCACTAAGCAAACCTGCTCCAGACCGAGCTGACGGAAATCCTCGAGAAAGTCGTCTTCCTGCCAGGCTCCGCTGATACAGCCGCTCCAGAGGTCAGGGTCCTGCTGGAGATGGATCGGCACCGTTTTGTCAGAAACGATGTCGCTGATGGCCACACGGCCACCTGGGGCCAGAACACGGCGGATGTTGGCCAGGAGCCGCTGGCGGGCCGAAGGATTCACCAGGTTGAGGACGCAGTTGCTCAGCACCACGTCGATGCTGGCGTCCGACACCAGCGGACCAGCACCGTCGCCGGGCTCATCCAGCGCTTCAATCGCGCCTTCGACGAAACGGACATTGCCATAGCCAATCGCCTCGGCCACCACCGGAGCGGCCTGACGCGAGAGGCTCAGCATGTCGGGATTGCGATCAACCCCCAGCACGGCTCCGTCAACTCCGACCACCTGGGAGCAGATGAACGCATTCTTGCCACTGCCACTCCCCAGATCCAGCACCCGGTCACCCGGGCGGACCCAGCGGGTCGGATCGCCGCAGCCGTAGTCGCGTTCCACCACCGCATCCGGAATCACCTGGAGCAGGGCGGGGTCAAAGCCCACCGGCGTGCATAAACAGGCCTCGCGCTCATGGGCGGCGGCACCGTAACGGGCATCCACGGCGTCGGACTGATCCAGTGGTTCTGGAGAAGCGCAGCAGGATTCCGCCATCAGCCGAACGCCTCCTGAAGCTCACGCACCACATTCCACTGGCCATACCAGTAATTGGCTTCAGCACGTCGGGCGGGGTCTTCCAGCCCATCGATCGCATCCGGGCCAACGCTCTTCCATAACTCATGGCCGCAGGAACGGGTCAAACCCTGCTCCGCTTCATCGGAAAGCAACTGCAGCCGGCGCTGCAAGTTCTTCAACTGTGCGACTGCCATCGAACCAACCCTGACCCCTTAATAGTACAAAAGAACTAAATGCCCGCAAGGATGTTCAGAACGGCAGCTTCTTCTTGGCGTCCTTGTCGAGATCGGCCTCCATCTCCCGCAGCCGCTTGAGGATCGTGTCGTAGTACTCGCTGATGTAACTCTCCATATCAGTGGTCGTCGAAGCGTCCAGGCCAAAAGCGGCGTAGCTGTTATCCATCGAAGCGTCCAACGTCTGGCCTCCGCCTGTCACCTCTGCGAAGGCGAGACGCTCGGCCACGTTCACGGCCGGCTCAAAGAAGGATGCCAGTCCCTGCATCAACTTGATCAGGAACGGCTGCACCCGGAACACCCGGGCCGTCTTGCCGCTGCAGCGCTCACACAGCTGTACCAATTCACCGGTGTTCCATGCCTTCGGACCCACCACCGGATAGGTCCCGCGAATGGTCTCCTGTCGCTCCAATGCGGCAACAGCGAATCTCGCCATGTCCTGGGTATTCATGTAGGCGATGGCTGTGGGACTGCCGCTGACCCACACCGTCTGACTTTCCAGAACTGGGATCGCGAACTGACTGATCACCCCCTGCATAAACGCTGCACCCTGGAGGATCGTGTAGTCGAAATCCGACGACTCCAGCAGGTTCTCGGTGCAGGCCTTGATGTCCATCAACGGCACCGAGCGGTAGCGATGGGCTCCCAGAAGAGAAAGAAAGACAAAGCGTTTGACGTCGGCCCGCTCGCAGGCCCGCAACAGATTGAGCTTTCCATCCCAATCGGTGTCGTAAACACTGATCGGATCTGTTGGCCTGCTGGTGGACGCATCGATCACGGCATCCACACCATCCAGGGCGTAATCGAGACTGTCTGGCTGTAGAAGATCGCCGCGGGTCAGCTCACAACCCCACTCCTGAAGAAATGATGCCTTCCTTGGTGTTCGAACCATGCAGCGAACATCGTGTCCAGCGTCAAGGGCACGGCGAGCAATCTGTCGACCAAGGGTGCCCGTGCCACCCAACACCAGAACCAGCATGGGGCTCTTGCCAAGAAGTCGTGGAGCCTAGGTGGCTCGCGTCACAAGAGGGGGATCAGTCCCCCTGAAGCTTAAGCAAAAGGGCACCACCGGCCAGTCCCACAGGAATCAACACCCAGAAAATGGCGGCCGTACCAAAAATTTCGGAAGCCATGCTGTCGTCAGGTCGTTGAGGGGTCCATTAAAGGCCCTTCAAGGCGCAGGGTGGAGCAGACCTGTAACAGCTCGGGAAGATCGGCATCGGTGCGCACCTGACCCGCCATCACGCCACTGGGCCAGGCCTGGTATCCCTCGGCGCGAAGGGCTGCAACAAGGCGTCGCAGCGGTGGTGGACCGGATCCGCAACGACGGGCCAGCTCAGCCGTCGACCAGACGCAGCCCAACCCTCCGGGGTCGGCCTGGAGCCGCTGCAACAGCCGCCGCGTGGCTGGGGCCACCGGCAGAGGACTGGCCATCAGCGCCTCAAGCAGGTCAACCTGCTGCAACGGACCCAGCCAGAGCGGTCCACTGATGGCCCAGCGCCCCTGTTCCGAAGGACAGTGACAAGCGGACCAGTTGCGCAGTTGCAACAGCGGCTGGCGTTGTTGCGCCCCACAGGTCCCGCAACGGGCGAGCAATCCCAGTTGCGATTCCTCACCAAACTGGAGCTGACGGGTCAGACGAATCGCCAGACGAAAGGTGCGGCCATCGCTGAAGCTCAGCAGCGGCTGAATTCCACGGCCCAGCAACCAGGCCTGTCGGGCCAGCAACCCCAGCTGTTGCCGCAGGGCCAGCTCCCAGCTGGCGGGATGGACCCGCGCCGCTGCTCCGAAGCTGCGGATCGCGCCGGGGCGGTCATGGCCGGTGGGAGAACGACCATCGGTACTGGCCAGCACAAGAATTCCATCGGTACCGAGGGCCTGCAAAGCGGGCTGGATCAGGGCACCGGGATGGCCGAAAGCATCCAGGTCGATCAGATCGAAGCGCCGCCCCTCGAGCTGGGCCTCACACAACAACCGTTCTGCAGAAACGCTGCTGCAGGTTGCCGCCGCCACAGGCCTGAGGTTGTGCTCCAGCAGAGGCCGTCGATCGCCATCGGCATCATTCACCAGGATCTGCGCTGGCAGCGGACTGGCTGACGCAGCCTCCAGCCCCCAGCGCAGCCCCCGGATACCGCATCCGGCCATCAAATCAAGCCACTGGAGGGGTTGTTCGCGGGTTGTTGATCGGGCTTGATACCAGGCCAGCAGCACCGAACAATCCCTTGCCGGCCGGGAATCGCGACGGAAGAAGCCGTCGCCGAGCAGCAGCTCAGCCGCCCCCTCGCGATAGTGAGGTTCCG
Source organism: uncultured Synechococcus sp. (assembly GCA_913040905.1). Next base: position 11,132 of record CAJWIC010000016.1, read on the forward strand.
GATCGACCAGTGCTTTGACCGCCACTGCTCACCAGACTGCCGACTGGGGTGACCAGGCCCTCTGGCGTTGGAAGGGTTGGTCCTGCCACTGGCGCGTCCTGGGTCCGGAACAGGGTCCGGCCATCCTGTTGCTGCATGGTTTCGGAGCGGCCAGCGGCCACTGGCGCCGAACGGCACCACGCTTGGCAAACGCGGGCTGGCGGGTGTTCAGCCTCGACCTGTTGGGCTTCGGAGCCTCCGACCAGCCAACGATTCCTCTGGACAACCGCGTCTGGGGACGGCAGGTGAACGCCTTTGTGGAACAGGTGGTTCAGCGGCCTGCCGTCCTGCTGGGCAATTCCCTGGGGGCCCTGACGGCCCTGACCGCCGCCGTGCTCGAACCGGAACTGATCCGCGCTGTGGTGGCCGCACCCCTGCCAGACCCAGCTCTGATCCAACCGATCCCGCCACGGCGACCTCCTTGGCGACGCCGTTGGCAACGGCGTCTACTGGGATTGGTGTTGCGGCTGCTTCCCCTGGAGCTGTTGGTGCCTCTGATCGCCCGCACAGGTCTGCTCAGATCTGGCCTCCAGGGCGCTTACCACCAATCGATCGCTTCAGACCAGGAGCTGCTGCAGCTGATTGCTCGACCGGCGCGCCGTCCTACCGCGGCCCCAGCCCTGCGGGCGATGAGCCTGGGCATGGCCCTGCGACCGCGGGGGGCAACGGCCCCGGCCCTACTGCAGCAACTGAAACGTCCGCTGCTGTTGATCTGGGGACAGCAGGATCGGTTTGTGCCCCTGAGCGTGACCCGAAAGATCCATGCCTACCGACCTAACACCGACCTGGTGGTGATCGATGCGTGCGGCCACTGTCCCCATGACGAACGGCCGGATCAGATCGTTGCGGTGATGCTGCCGTGGCTGGACCGTAACTTGGGTGGGTGAGATCGGCCGGGAACGACCAGCAGCGATGAAACACACCCTTTCGGTGCTGGTGGAGGACGAATCCGGCGCACTCAGTCGGATCGCAGGACTGTTCGCCCGCCGCGGCTTCAATATCGACAGCCTGGCGGTGGGTCCAGCGGAAGCGGAACGCCAGTCTCGCCTGACCATGGTGGTGGAAGGGGATGACCAGACCCTGCAACAGATGACCAAACAGCTGGACAAGCTGGTGAACGTGCTGCAGGTGCTTGATCTGACCCAGCGGCCAGCCGTTGAGCGTGAACTGATGCTGCTGAAGGTGTCGGCCCCCGCCGAAACCCGCAGCGCCGTGTTTGACCTGGTGCAGGTGTTCCGAGCCAAGGTGGTGGACGTGGCCGATGAAGCCCTCACCCTGGAAGTGGTGGGAGATCCCGGAAAGTTGGTGGCCCTTGAACGGCTGATGGCACCGTTCGGCATTCTTGAAATCGCCCGCACCGGCAAGGTGGCTCTGGAACGGGCGTCGGGCGTGAACACCGAGCTGCTCAAGGTGTCACCCAGCGAGAACAGGGTGCCCGCCTGAGCTCAGTCGCTCAGACGGACTGTCTGCATGCGATCACCCTGTTCGATCGTGTCCACCAACTCCATCCCTTCCACCACGCGACCGAAGACGGCGTAGCGGCCATCCAGCTCCGGCAATGGACGCAGGGCGATGTAGAACTGCGCGCTGGCTGAATCAGGAGCCTGAGAGCGCGCCATGGCCACGGCTCCACGCTCATGGGTGAGCCTGAGATCCTGGAGTTCGCTGGGATTGCTGCTGACGCGGCTGTAGCGGGGCGCATCTTCACCGGAGAAACTCAGCTCCAGCGGAATCAACCGGGCCAGACCCGTTGAAGGATCCACAAAGCTGCCGGTTCCGAGCTGACTGAGCGGAACGGAGCGATCGCTGGACTGGGGATCCCCTCCTTGAACCACGAATGGAACCGGTTCACGGACCACTCGGTGGAACATGGTGCCGTCGTAGGTGCCACGACGAACAAGATCAATGAAGTTGCCAGCCGTGAGAGGGGCGGCATCGCCATCAACCTCGATCGTGATCTCCCCGCGGCTGGTGTTCATCACCACGGTGGCCTTGCCCTGCAGGCAGGCGGCTTCCGCATCAGCGCAACCACGCGTCACCGCAGCACGGGGGGAGGGGCTGCAGCTCACCACCAGGGGCAAGAACAGAAGCAGAGAGAAGAGAACGAAACGCCGCATGGGTTCAGAGACCTTCGAGGTTGACACCGAGGAAACGAGCCAATTCAGCACCGTCCTGTTCCAACTGTGACAAGGGCAGGGGCTCACCCACGCGGGTCAAGGGCATGTCTCGCCGGCCCTGGATGCGCAAGGCGACGCGGCGCCGGGCGTTGAAACCATCGCGGACCTCCACCTTCACGGCCTTGACATCCTTCAGCGGGATCTCCACCAGAATCGCCTTTCGGAACCCGCGACGGCTGACGGTGACCACACCGGCAGTCTTGTCGAAACGGTTGCTTCCGCCGCCGACATCCACAGCGATCACATACCAGAGGTAAGTCGCCAGCAACGCAGCCGCGATGCTGTAGAGCCCCATCACCAGACCCTGGGGCACAAAAATCAGCGCCGCAGGATGGCCGATCGGCAGAAGATCTCGCCCCAGGTAGCTGGAGAGGGAAGCCAGAAGAAAACCAAGTCCGCCGATGCTGACGGCCGCAGCAACGAGGTAATTCGACAAACGCCTGGAGCCGAGCACCGGTTGCTCGAGCACTTCTGCGGACATGGGAGACCCGAATAAGGTGCCCATTGTGAATGCAGATGACGCCACCCCGGGTAACCCGAAGAAATCCCTAAGAAACAATGCAATACAAGGGATTTCAGCTGATGCAAACACACCCCGCGATACCGGCTGAGATTGTTAAGGTCGCTGGCGTATCCCACAGCCTGCGGTTTACCGCACCGTTCACCACTCATGACGATCGCTGTAGGACGCGCGCCTCAGCGGGGATGGTTTGACGTCCTCG